>JBLGAR010000007.1:0-72463 GCA_047612385.1 Cryomorphaceae bacterium
GTTTGCACATACCATTGGCGAGTTTGGCGTGGTACTGATGATAGGCGGAAATATCCCCGGTGAAACCCGGGTCTTGTCGATAGCTCTGTATGATCAGGTTGAGTCTTTGCAATTTGCTGAGGCTCACCGGCTCGCCGCAGGCCTCATGGTTTTTTCAATGGTATTACTGTTCTTACTGTATCGCAGTAATCCAATAAGTTTGCTGGGGTTGCGCCGATGACAGCGCTTCAGCTCAAAGTGCACTACAAATCTACAACAGCGTTTCGACTCAAAGTAGACTGCGCCGTTTCAGAGACTGGGGTAACCGCAATATTTGGGCCTAGCGGGAGCGGCAAAACAACCTTGCTCAATTGCATCGCAGGCCTTAGCTCCGCAGACCCTGGCAGTCAGATAAGCTATCGCGGAGAAGTATGGCAATCAGCCGAGAAGTTTGTCCAACCTTGGGAGCGTGGCATAGGTTTCGTGTTCCAGGACGCCAGACTTTTCCCGCACCTGAGTGTTCAACAAAATTTAGATTACGCCGTTAAAAGACAAAAGCGCCGCAGTAGGATTAGAGCCGAGGACGTTATTCAGTGGCTTTCACTAGAACAGATGCTGCATCAATCCGCCACTGCCTTATCCGCCGGCCAAAAACAAAGGGTCGCCATCGCAAGAGCGCTATTAAGCGCGCCACAATTGCTATTACTCGACGAACCCCTGGCAAATCTAGATCACGCTGCGAGACGACAGTGCCTGCACTATTTACAAAAACTGCGAGATATTGTTGACCTACCTATACTCTATGTCAGTCATGATATGGAAGAAGTTAGCCAACTGGCAGATGATTTAATAATGCTCAACCGGGGTACTGTGGAAGCACAGGGGTCAGTTCTCGACTTATGTAGCCGACTCGATACAAGTTTATCTCACAGCGAGTCCTCTGCAACGATCATAGTAGGATCCGTAAAGCGGCATGACCAGAATTACGGGTTATCCGAGCTGGATGTTTCGGGCAATACTATTTTCGTGAATCAAATGTCTGAAAGTACCGGCACAAATTGCAGGTTGCGTATCGCCGCACGCGACATTAGTGTTTGTCGGCAGAGAAACACTTCGAGCAGTATTCTTAACATTCTTCCCGTTGAACTCGTTGAAATAGAAAAAACAAATGACACTCGAGTACTGCTGCGACTTGCTTTGGGCGAACAATATCTCGTCGCCAGAGTCACGCGCAAATCCGTCACTGAGCTCAACTTAAAAGTTGGTGAGGCTCTCTACGCCCAAATAAAAAGTGTGGCATTGCTAAGCGAAATTATGGAGCCACAAAATTGAACACCCATCCCTATGACTTACTAACACCAGACCTGGTTATTGACGCAGTAGAGTCGGCCGGCTACCTCAGTGACGCCCGCCTCCTGGCTTTAAACAGTTATGAAAACCGGGTGTATCAGGTAGGCCTGGAAGATGGTGAGCCGCTTATCGCAAAATTTTACCGACCCCATCGTTGGACTAAAGCACAAATTCAAGAAGAGCATGATTATAGTCAAGAACTAGTTGATGCAGACATTTCCGTAGTCGCGCCTCTTATAGACGAGCAGGGTTGCTCTGTGCATGTACACGCCGGTTTTTTGTTTGCCTTGTTTAAGCGACGTGGCGGATACCCCCCGGAATTGGACAACTTGGACAACCTCTTTGTTCTTGGCAGAACTCTAGGTCGAATTCACAGTGTGGGCAGAGCGAGCAAGTTCCAAGAGCGCATTGAAATTACCGTTGAAAAAATGATGGCCGTCAATATCGAATTTCTTCTCGATGGCGAATTTATTCCTCGCGCGCTGATTCCCGCCTACAGCACCCTGGCACGAGATTTGCTCGCCGCTGTAGATTCAATTTACAAAGAGGTGTCTTCTAAAGATCTAATCAGAGTTCATGGCGACTGCCATGTGGGCAACATTTTGTGGCGAGATCAAACCGCACACTTTGTTGACCTTGACGATTGCGCAATGGCTCCAGCGATACAGGATCTATGGATGTTTCTCAGCGGAGATCGTCATAGACGACAGCAACAACTGTCTGAGGTTGTTGAGGGTTACAACGAATTCTGCGACTTCCATCCCAAGCAGCTACGTTGGGTAGAGGCGTTGCGAACCATGCGAATCGTGAACTATTCGGCATGGCTTGCACGGCGCTGGGAAGACCCCGCTTTCCCGAGAAGCTTTACCTGGTTCAACACGGAACGTTACTGGGCAGACCACATTCTTGAGTTGCGAGAACAGTTGTCCGCCCTACAAGAGGAACCACTGCAGTTGCTCTAGGTTCTTCTACGCTCTTCGATAAGTAGGACGCAATACCGACCAGCACCACCGCCAGAAACTATTACCGGCTAAAACTTCTTTATCAACCATGTCGAAAAACTGTTGCATGCCGACAGGGTCAGAAAAATAGTCCATGCGCGTTGTAAAACCTTTCTCCGGGTCCAACTGTTTGACCACTTGCGCAGGGTTACCAGCGACAATAACATTTTTGGGTACATCGCGAGTCACCACGGCTCTCGCTGCCACAACGCTATTTTCGCCGATGCTAACGCCTTTCAACACTGTTGCGTGATCTCCCAGCCAAACATTGTCGGCAATATGTACCGGTGTTTTTCTCTCATCTCGGTTTGTTCTGTCATACACCATGTGCCAATCAGAATCCGTTATGTAGACCCCGTTTGCCAACATAACACCGTCTCCTATGACGATTTCGTCGCTGGCACTGATACGCGAACCCGGGCTCATCAAAACGCAGTCACCAATTTCAATTCGCCCTAGCCCTTCACCGCGACCCCACACTCCAATTTCCACTTGATGCATCGGTTCACCAACGGCTGTAAAACTGCGACCTATTCGAATATTGGGGCCTGAAATACGCACGTACTTCGGTTTCATTATTGAGTGATAAGGGCCAAGGTACTCGCATTCCGGACGCAGGAAATACTCGGCGTACCAGTGCCGATAGCGCAGGTAACATTTCTTCAGCCAATAGGGCCTTAGGTCTTTACGCATAGCCAAGATGTCTTCATCTATTAGATAATACAAACACGCAAGCGGAATACCACAACATCATGGTTTTCATCGGGCAGTGGAGAGCAATCGCCGCCACTTTCACAGGAGTATCCCTATTTTGCAAGCCGATTCTAGACCGGTACACAGCAATCAGCGCCATGTTCATTCGAAATTGCCACTGCTTATTCATCGTTCAATATCGAATTTATATCAAAGACCGATCTCCAGCCACAGCAGGAAAGCTTTTGAGCAGCTACAGCGGCGCCTTGCAGCTAAGCCACTCCCTCTCGTGCTCGATTCTTTCTGCGGAACCGGGCACAGCACTTGTGTACTTGCCCAGCGTCATCCCAACCACCTAGTGGTGGGTATCGATAAGTCCTCTAACAGGCTTTCTAAACACTCGGGAAGCGAGGACGAAAACTATATTTTGCTGCAAGCGCAATGCGAAGATATATGGCGCCTGTTACGCAATAGTGAACTCACCACTGAATTTCACTATCTCCTGTATCCTAACCCTTGGCCTAAATCCAGCCATCTACAAAGACGTGTTCACGGTCATCCTACCTTCCATACTTTGCTGGAATTGGGAGGCCGGATTGAACTTCGCTCAAACTGGCAAGTCTATGTAGAGGAATTTGGGATCGCTATGAATCTCTGCGGAGTACCCGGCACGGTTGCACAAATTGTGCCCGATCAACCCATCACCTTGTTTGAACGCAAGTACCTATCCAGTGGGCACTCACTCTGGGCTTTTATTGCAAGCTTGAAAGCGTCCAACAAGGCACAGTGACGGCGAGACTCGAATCAGCTAAAGTTTGCGCTCTACAAAGAGGTATTAATATGTCACCCAGGAAACCGGATATCGTATGGGACCGCATACGCAAGGAAACCGAGCAGAAAGTCACTGAGGAGCCTATTCTCGCCAGTTTCCTGCACGCTACCATTCTAAATCACTCCAAGTTAGAGCGCGCCTTGAGTTTTCATCTTGCAAGTCAACTCGACAGCGCGACCGTATCTGCGCTGTTGTTACGCGAGGTTATTCTCGATGCCTTCAAGCACGACCCCTGTATACCCAAGGCTATACGAGCAGACTTGATGGCCGTTGAAGAGCGTGACTCTGCCTGTAATGAACTCTCAATGCCGTTCCTGTACTTCAAGGGTTTTCACGCGTTACAAAGTCACCGTGTCGGCCACTGGTTGTGGAAACAGGGCCGCCAATCACTGGCGTTGTTTTTTCAAAATCGGGTTTCCTCGGAGTTCGGTGTCGACATCCACCCAGCCGCTAAACTCGGTCGCGGGATAATGCTCGATCACGCGACAGGCTTGGTCATCGGAGAGACCGCAACGGTGGGCAACAATGTATCAATATTACAATCGGTAACACTGGGCGGAACAGGCAAAGACGAAGGTGATCGACATCCAAAGATTGGCGACGGGGTACTGATCAGCGCCGGCGCTACAATTCTGGGTAATATCCGAGTGGGAGCAGGTGCAAAGGTTGGCGCGGGAAGTGTGGTTCTTGAAGACGTAGCAGCTCACACTACTGTCGCGGGAGTGCCTGCCAAAGTGGTAGGTAGACCAACGAGCGATCAACCCGCGCTTGAGATGGAACACGACTTTTGCTGCGACGAAGAAGCCGCCAGGGTCGCAGAAAAAAAGGCGGGCTAAACGCTCACCTATCCTGTCTGATGATATTGCGGTGACAGCTCCTGTACCGCATCCACATAAGCTGTGACGTGATCGGGATTAACTCCAGGGGTTATGCCGTGGCCAAGATTAAAAATATGGCCACTACCATGCCCATATGCTGCCAAAATTTTCCCGACCTCTTCACGAATACGTGCAGGAGAAGCAAACAACATCGTCGGGTCCATATTGCCCTGCAGCGATACGCGATCTCCAATTTGAGCGCGCGCTGAACCGATATCAGTGGTCCAATCAATCCCGACAGCCGCGGCACCACAGTCAGCGATAGAGGATAACCACTGCCCACCATTTTTCGTGAACACGATCACCGGAACACGCCGACCGTCTGCCTCTGTGGGCAGGCGAGCAATAATTCGCTGCATGTACTGCAATGAAAATTCTTGGTACGCCGCAGCACTGAGGCTACCGCCCCAGGTATCGAAAATTTGCAGCACCTGTGCACCGGCTTTTACCTGGGCGCTCAAATAGTCGGCCACAGCATCGGCGAGAAGCGCCAATAGACGGTGCATCAGCTCGGGCTGGTCATAAGCCATCGATTTAACATAGCGAAAATCTTTAGAGGAGCCGCCCTCTACCATGTAAGTCGCCAAAGTCCAGGGGCTGCCAGAAAAACCAATCAATGGCACACTGCCCCCAAGCTCATTGCGAATCGCTGTGACCGCATCCATCACATAAGAAAGATCGTCCTGAGCATTGAAGGAATTCAACTGCTCCAGGTCCTTTTCACTGCGCACAGTTTTGTGAAAGCGGGGCCCCTCACCCTCTTCAAAATACAAACCCAGCCCCAGAGCATCGGGAATGGTCAGTATGTCGGAAAACAATATTGCTGCATCCATGGGATAACGACGCAACGGCTGCATAGTCACTTCACAGGCGAGCTCAGTATTTTTGCACAAATCCAAAAAAGAGCCCGCTTGTTCGCGTGTCGCGCGATACTCTGGCAGATAACGACCAGCCTGACGCATCATCCATACGGGTGTGCGATCGACTGGCTGGCGCATCAGCGCGCGAATAAAGCGATCATTTTTCAATTCGGTCATTGGTGGAATAGCCTATAGTTTTTGTTAATCAAAATTCCAGATGATCCAGAATACCCTCAGCCCCCTGGAACCTAAACAGCGCTCGATCAGCTCAGCAGATTTATCAGCTCTGACTCTGTGGCATCGTCGACAATACAGGCCTGACCGATAGCGCTGATCAGCACAAGGCGCAGCTTACCATTCACAACTTTCTTGTCTCTACCCATCAAATCCAGAAAGACCTCGGAAGTCATGTCATTGGGGGCTTCTACCGGCAGATTCATTGAGCGCAGTAGCCGAATAAAGTCTTCCACTTCAGAAGTCTGTATCAGCCCTCTGGAACACGATAAGCGCAGAGCAAGCACCATACCCGCAGCAACTGCCTCGCCATGCAACCAAACGCCATATCCCTGGGCGTTTTCAATCGCATGAGCAAAAGTATGGCCGAGATTGAGGATAGCTCGCACACCACCCTCGCGCTCATCGGCCGCAACGACTTTAGCCTTATTGGCGCAACTGCGCTCAATAGCCTCGGCAAGCGCTGCTTCCTCCCGGGCAAGAAGTTTTGGCATATTTCCTTTCAACCAACGATAAAAGGGCTCATCAGAAATCAAACCGTACTTGACCACCTCGGCCAAGCCAGCGGCAAATTCTCTGGCCGGAAGAGTGCGCAGCGTGTCGGTATCGATCAGCACCGCCTGAGGCTGGTAAAAAGCGCCAATCATATTTTTGCCAAGAGGATGATTCACTGCGGTTTTACCTCCTACGGAAGAGTCCACCTGGGCAAGCAAGGTCGTAGGAATTTGAATAAAGTTGACCCCGCGCTGATAGCAAGCGGCGGCGAAGCCTGTAATGTCTCCCACAACGCCACCACCAACAGCGATAAACGTCGTTCCTCTATCGTGCCTGTCTGCCATTACCTGGTCGAAGATTTTCTCAAGTGTCTCAAGCGACTTGTATTGCTCGCCGTCAGGCAGTATCACTTCGCTCACCAGGGTCGTGGTTTCCAATGCCCCTCTTACCCTATCTAGATAAATAGGCGCTACCGTTTCATTACTGACCAGAACGACCTGTGACCCGCTAACGTGGGAGGCCAATAAATGGGAATCGGAAAAAAGATCACGACCGATATAGACAGGATAGCTGCGCTCTCCCAAATCAACATGCAGGGTGTGTATAAGCAATGACACAGTGAACCTCTAGCTTGGACAATGGAGGGATATGATAACGCCGCGGTGGCGGGCTTGTCTCTAGCTCAGTTCCCGAACGAGCTTCTGCGCCACAGTGCGAGGGCTACAGCCATCGGTATCGATCACATGATCGGCAATCTCACGGTAAAGAGGATCGCGTATCGCCATTAGATCGCTAAGAATTTGCTCGGGATCTCCCTTCTGCAATAAGGGGCGTCGTCTGTCTCGATGAGTTCTGCGCACCTGCTCTTCCACAGTTGCATGTAAGTACACGACAAAGCCTCGGGCTGCCAGCACACGACGGTTTTCCGGTCGCATGATCACACCGCCTCCGGTCGCCAACAAAACACTGTCCCAAAGAGTCATTTCCTCAACAGCCTGCTGCTCCCTGGCACGAAACCCTTCTTCTCCCTCGACGTCAAATATCCAGGGGATATCCGCGCCGGTACGAGCTTCAATTTCGGTGTCGGTATCAGCGAACTGAAGGTTCAGCTGTTGAGCAAGATACTTACCAATGGTAGTTTTGCCGGCCCCCATGGGGCCGACTAAGAAAACTCTGTGCAAATTAGGCATCGCTAATCGAGTACTGTGTCGGCCAGAATCCGTGGAGTAATGAAGATCAGGGTTTCAGTTTTAGTTTTGGTGTTGGCCTCGTTGCGGAAAAAGGCGCCAACATAAGGAATATCTCCAAGGAAAGGCACCTTGGATACACTCTCAATATCCTCTGTCCTGAACACGCCACCCAATACCACAGTTTCCCCATTGCCCACCAACACCTGAGTTGTTAGCTCAGTGGTATCGATCGAAGGAATGAAACCACCGGTTGTGCCACTGGGGACAAGATCTCCCACAGAGTCCTGGGTAATAATCAGGTCAAGTAAAATTCTATCGTCTGGAGTGATGTTGGGAGTCACGTCCAGTTTGAGTACAGCTTCTTTAAACGAGACCGTAGTCTCTCCACTGGCAGAAGATTCCTGATAGGGGATTTCGGAGCCGGACTCAATAGTCGCCTGCTGCTTGTCTCCCGTAATAACTTTAGGCTGGGATACAACCTCGCCTTCACCTGCAGCCTCCAAAGCGGAAAGCTCGGCTGACAACAGTAGGTCTTCGCTTGCAAAGCCGACGGCAAAGCCGCTAGTAGCCGCACCTACGCCCAAATCAACCAACAACGCTCCAGGGAAATTTACGGTTGGTTGCGTGCCGTTGACTACGGAATTGTTGATATCAGAAACATTCTGTAAATCTCCCGCTACGGTGAGAACATTGCCGTTCTTGTCCGGATCCAGATACCCACCACCCCATTGGATTCCCAGCTCACTGGACATGTCCGACTGGGCGATAACAATTCTAGCCTCAATCATGACCTGACGAATAGGCACATCGACAAGCTCAATCAACTCGCGAATTTCAGCCAACTTCACTGCAGTTTCGGTCACTATCAGCGAATTCGTTCGTGGATCAACAATCACTGATCCACGAGCAGAAATAAGACTGCCTCCATCCTCAGAACCGGCGTTAAACAACTCTACTATAGAGGTTGCAGCCGCATAACGAATTCTTATAAATTCAGATTGCAACGGCGCCAGTTCCGCAATAGAGCGGTTGGCTTCAATCTGCTGACGCTCGCGTTCTGCGATCTCGGCCGCCGGAGCAACCATCAACACATTGCCATTTTGGCGTTTGTCTAGGCCCTTGGTTTTCAAAACCAGGTCCAAAGCCTGATCCCAGGGAACATTTTGCAAGCGCAAAGTGATTCTGCCGGAAACCGTGTCACTAGCAACGAGGTTAAGCTCGGTAAAATCGGCGATTAGCTGCAGTACCGCTCGAACCTCGATATCCTGGAAGTTGAGAGAAATTCGATCACCGACATACGTAAACTCATCCTTGCGACGCTCGATTTCGCGTTTGGATAAAGGCTTCACACTCAATACATACTGCCCTTCGCTCTGATAGGCTAGATAATCAAAGTTCCCGGTGGCTTTAAGCGTTAATGTCGCTCCACGCTCAGAAGTGTTGACGTCGACACTGGTGACAGGAGTTGCAAAATCAGTTACATCGTAGCGACGCATCAATCGCTCGGGCACCGTAGTATTCAAAAACTGGATCTTTATATCGCCCCCCTCACTAAAGACATTCACGTCGACAGATGGATCCGTAAGATCGAGCGTAAGCCGACCTTCACCATCTCCTGTGCGCTGGAACTGCAAGTCCGAAATTTCTGAGCGGACTTCCGTTACAGCAACGACTTGCGTCGCCAGCTGAGTAGGGTCGGTTGTTGGTTTGATATAGTCGCTGCTGCCATCCTGGCCTACGACCACATAGATACTATTTCCTGCAACCCGGGTTGTGTAGGGAACCATCTTCACCAAATTCACAACCATGCGGGTTCTATCACCCGACTCGAGGACCACCACACCGGTAGCGTTACCATAGGGCAAGGTATAGCGCTTCCTGTCCAATGCACTTTTTGTGCCTGGGAAATCAATCGCTATTCGCGCCGGTTTTTCAATGGTGTACGACTTTAAGTCCGGCGGTGTGCCATCAAAATCCAGACGAATTTCAAATTTGCTACCCGGACGGGAGCTAAATTCAATATCCGTGACACTAGGTGCCGCCTGCAGCTGTCCTGCAAATATCGCCAACACAAGACCGAACCCCAATTGGCATCCCAGCCAACGCCTTTTTTCTTGCTTCTGTCTAATCACGGCCCCGATCCCCAATTTCATTTTTTTTATCCACATGGCACTTACCCAATATCGCGACTTATACGCCGTCTAATTTGATCGTTCGTGGTCGCTCTACCCACCCGTTTTCCGTGCCATCGGTGACTATTTCGATTACGGCTACGTAAGTTTCCGTCATTTCAACTATTTTGCCGTGGTTGCGCCCCATAAAATATCCCAGCGTCACACGGTGAATCCCGCCATCTGGATCTCGCACGAGCACCCAATCGGTTCCCGCGCGAGCCAAACCACCCACCATTCGCAAGGAATCGAAGGTGTATTGCTCAAGAAACTCCTTGGCTCGGGTCTCATCAGGTTTGACGGCACTAATAGCCTGCAACTGTCTGATTTCACGAACCTCGATCGGCCGATCGAACGGACTGCGCAGCGCCGTAGCACTATAGGCAAACGCCTCATAGGCTTTAAAGGTAGGAATCGGAGTTATGATACCCCCTGGTTTGGCTCGTTTCTCAGCCATAAAAGTGTTGAGGTCCGACATATCACCGCCGCCACAGGCAGCCAACGTGATGACCAGCAGCACCGACAAACATAGATGATGAAAAGTGACACCCACGATCAGGACTCCTCATCTTTATAACGATAAGTTTTTGCTAACAACTTTAGATCCAACATACCCGGAACGTTAGAAGCTGATATGCTGAAATCATGCAAAGTTACAATACGAGGCAAACCCGCCATGCCGCTGATAAACGCTCCGAGATCGTGGTAGTTGCCGCGAGCTGATATCGATATTGGTAGCTCGATATAAAACTCTCTGCTTTGCTCTTCCAGTAAATCGATCGTGTTGATTTCAAGTCCGTTAAGCAATCCCTTATTGGTAATATCCTCAAGCAGACCAGGCACCTCAGTATCACTGGGTAACTGGCTAACCAAAGCACCAAACGACTCCTGCATCTCTTCCATCTGACGCTTGTAGGCATCGAGATTCGCCGCCTGGAAGGCCTTCCCCTCGAAATCTTTTTTCAGCCGCTCTTCTTCCACTTCAGCGTTAGCCAACTGCAGCTGCATGTCCTTGATATGGTAGTAGTAACCACCGGCAAGAACTGCCGAAAGAAGTAGAACCCAAATAATAGCTTTGATCGCAATCGGCCACGCGCCAACATTATCAAAATCAAGATCGTTAACGTCAAATTCGCTCAGCGAACGCATAGTATCTTCAAATGCCATAACTCAGCCTTCCCCCGCTTGAACACCCGAGGTGGGTAACTCTATCTGTACTTTGAGATTAAATTGAGTAGCTTGGTCTCCGTATTCCAGCGCCGCACTTACCTTGTCCAAATTGGGATCGGCTAGCCAGTCAGAGCCATGTAAACGGCGCATCAAGCTAGAAACACGGTTATTGGACTCAGCTATACCGACTGCACTGATCGTTTTGCCAGTAGTCGCCACACTCGTATAAAAAACACCGTCGGGCACTGTTTTGACCATTTGATCGAGAATACGCACGATAATAGGTCGGTTGCCCTGCAGCTCTTGAATAACCCGCATGCGGTCCAACAACTGATTGCGTCTTCTTTCCAAATCCTTGATCTCTGCAACTTGCTTGTCCAGAGCCGCAATTTCCTGATTCAGAAGCTGGTTTCTAGCGTTCTGGTTGTTGATCTGACTGGCGACAATCCGATCACCGAGCACTATCAAAACTACACCCAAGGCAAAAGCGAAACCCAAGATCGTCAAAAATCTTTTTTTGAGCTCTTGGCGGCGATCGTCTCGCCACGGTAATAAGTTAATTTGAGCCATTAGTCGAAGCTCCGTAAGGCCAGTCCACATGCAATCATCATGGCGGGAGCATCGCTGCTCAGAGCAACCGCATTAACCTTTGGCGATATAGTCATATCCGCAAATGGGTTAGCCACTGCTGTGGGAGTACCTAGTCTATCCTGAACCAACTCCTCGAGCCCTTCCATAGAAGCAACACCACCAGCCAGAATAATGTAGTCCACATCATTGTATTGGCTTGCGGAGAAGAAGAACTGAAGCGAACGCGCAACCTGCTGCACAACGGCATCCTTAAAAGGCTCAAGTACTTCGGGTTCGTAGTCATCGGGCAAACCGCCCTGTTTTTTGGCCAGCCCCGCCTCTTCAAGAGGTAGGCCATAACGACGCATTATTTCGTCGGTAAGCTGTTTGCCACCGAAAAGCTGTTCGCGTGTATAGATAGTTTGTCCGTTTGTGAGAACGCTCAGCGTTGTCATTGTCGCGCCGATGTCTACTACGGCGACCGTATTCTCCGATTCCATGTCCAGCTGATCCTGGATTAGCGTAAAAGCGCGCTCCATGGCATAGGCTTCTACATCCATTATTTTAGCAGTGAGTTCGGCGCTCTCGATGGCCTCAACTCGAGCGTCGATAGTCTCTCTGCGACAAGCGGCCAGAAGCACTTCAACCTGACCGTCGTGCCCCGGCGAAACCCCTTGAACCTCAAAATCGATCGCAACTTCTTCCAGAGGGTAAGGAATATACTGATCCGCCTCCAGAGTCAGCTGGGTTTCCATATCGTCCTCACCAAGACCGGCAGGCATGTCGATCATTTTAGTGATAACAGAGGAGCCGGCAACCGCAGCCGCCACGGCCTTAACCTTGGTTCTGGATTGCGCAATGACGCTACGAATGGCATTTGCGACGCCATCGACATCGTTGACATTTTTTTCGATGACAGCGTCCAACGGCAGCGAACTGACCGCATAACTCTCTACACGGTACTTGCCCCCAGTTTGACTCAGCTCGAGCAGCTTAACGGTTGTAGAACTAATGTCCAACCCCAGAACCGGCGCTGCCTTTCTTTTCCCTAATAAACCCAACACGTTTTTTTCCTATCAGTATCACTAACTTAGGATATTTTTATACACCGATACATTAATTAACAGATATACCATAGTCACAATTCAATCAAAAGTGAAAAAGACACAATTCCCTCAAAAGTGAATAAGACACAATTCAATCCGAGGCGAAAAAAAGCATATAATCACCACCGCGACGAACGCTGTGTTCTGAGCACCTAAAAATATAAGCCTCTGCTTTTTATAGGATTCTATGAAATTCCTCAGACTGATACTGCGCCTCGCTCTCCTGGGTTTCTTTGGGACAGTATGGCTGCTCGCAGGGGTGTACCTGTACTTAAGCCCGAGCCTGCCAGACGTTGAATCGCTGCGCGATGTAAAATTACAAACGCCTATGAGCGTCTACACCGCGGAGGGCGATCTTATAGGCCAGTTCGGTGAACAAAAACGCAGTCCAATGAAGTTTGACCAGATTCCTCAGACCTTCGTCAATGCTCTTTTAGCCGCTGAGGATGACGGATTTTTCCAACACGGCGGAATCGATATCATGGGATTGATGCGGGCGGTATCAGAGCTCGTAATAACAGGTCAAAAAGGATCTGGTGGTAGCACTTTGACAATGCAGGTAGCGCGCAATTATTTTCTATCTCGAGAGCGCACCTTCATTCGAAAATTTAATGAGATTCTACTGGCCATCGAGATCGAGCGCGCACTGGAGAAATCGGAGATTTTTGAACTTTACTTCAACCGGGTGTTTCTGGGCCACAGGTCTTACGGCTTTGATGCAGCGGCACAGGTGTATTACGGCAAAAGTATCGCCGACCTGAACCTGGCCCAACAGGTGATGCTAGCCGGGATACCCAAAGCCCCCTCCCGCAACAACCCCATCAGCGGGCCCGAGGCAGGAGAAGCTCGGCGCAACTGGATTCTCGGTCGAATGCTGGCGCTAGGCTATATCGATCAAGCCGAGCGAGATAATGCCGTTCAAAGCCCGGTCACTGCAGAGCACCACGGTGCACAACTCAGCTTCCAGGCGCACTATGCCGCAGAAATGGCACGGCAGGAAATGCTTGAGATGTATGGGGTGGCTGCCTATACCGAGGGGTTCCATGTTTACACCACAATCAGCAGTGATCTTCAGAAGGTCGCGCAATACACCATTAATGATGGTTTGATTGCCTACGACAAACGCCACGGATACAGAGGGCCAGAGCGCAAACTTCCAACAGGAAACCTCGAACCGGCAACCGATGCCGTCAAATACTGGCTAAGCGCCCTTGCGGAAACTGCGGTGATAGCCGATTTAAAGGCTGCTATTGTAACGGCGGTGGAAGAAGAATTTGTTTCAATACTACTTTCAGACGGCGAACTGGCCACCATTGCCTGGGAGAACGGCATTAACCAGGCAGCGCCGTACCAAAATGAAAACTCAAAAGGTAGCCCACCGCAAACTCCCGCAGAAGTGCTAAATGTGGGCGACATGATACGCACCGTTACCGATATCGAGGGCAACTGGCAGCTTGCTCAAGTCCCGGCGGCGCAAGCGGCACTGGTGGCACTGGATCCCGATGACGGCGCAATACTGAGTGTTGTCGGCGGAATGGGCTTCGAACAAAGCAAGTTCAACCGCGCAACCCAGGCGGAACGACAGCCAGGGTCAAATTTCAAACCCTTCATCTATAGCGCTGCTCTGGAGGCAGGATACACCGCGGCAAGCATTATAAACGATGCCCCAGTTGTATTTCAGGACAGTTCACTGGAAGGGATATGGCGCCCAGAAAACGACGGGGGCAAATTTTATGGGCCCACACGGTTGCGATGGGCACTCACAAAGTCCAGAAATTTGGTATCCATCCGCTTGTTGCAGCAGATGGGAATCAAACCCGTTATCGATTACGCACAGCGATTTGGTTTTGACACCTCCCGCTTTGCCCCGGACCTATCACTAGCGCTTGGCACACACTCCGTTACTCCGCTGAAGCTGGCTGGGGCCTATACAGCTTTAGCGAATGGCGGTTATCGGGTTGATCCGTATTTAGTGCAACGAGTAGAGAACTTGTCGGGAGACGTCCTTTTTAAGGCTAATCCACTCACGGTGTGCCGAAACTGCGAGGCAGATCCAAGCCCGACCGAACTGAGCATGGAACAAATTCTGGCCCAGCAAGATGCGGGAAAACCGGAAATCAACATCGCACCGAGAATCATGGACGCGCGAGTCAATTACATTATTGATAGTATTTTGCAGGACGTCATTACCCGAGGCACGGCGACGCGAGCACTGGTCCTTAAGCGAGGAGATTTAGCGGGGAAAACAGGGACGACCAACGGGCCCAAGGATGCATGGTTTTCAGGCTACAATCGTGATGTTGTTACAACAACCTGGGTCGGGTTTGACGACTACACACCACTGGGGAAGCGGGAGTTCGGCGGCACAGCGGCGCTACCGATATGGATCAATTTCATGCGCGAAGCACTTAAAAACTCTCCCGATGTAGAGCGCCCCATTCCCGCCGGAATCGTCAACGTAAAAATCGACCCAGACACCGGTCTACTGGCATCAGCGCAACAGCGCAACGCCATTTTCGAGCACTTCCGGGCAGAGCGAGTTCCCAAGCCGGCAAGCGACTCGAAGGGCAGCGGCAACACCAACCAGGAAGCAAACGAATGGATCAACGATATCTTCTAGGCAGTTCCTGTGAAAAGCGGAGGCGGAGCTAGCCGCCTGGAAGATAGTCTTTTGGGTACGGTAAACCCGCTACGCCACTGTCTACGGCAGCTCTGGCTACCGCTCCGGCCACACAATTGAGAAGTCGTTTATCCACAGGCTTGGGAATAATATACTCAGCGCCGAACGTCAATGAATCGACGTCACATGCCACCAGCACCTCTTCGGGAACGTCTTCCTTCGCCAGCGCACAAAGCGCCCTAACAGCGGCTACTTTCATCTCCTCGTTAATACGGCTAGCCCTGACATCCAAAGCCCCACGGAAAATAAACGGAAAGCCAAGAACATTATTCACCTGATTGGGATAATCAGACCTGCCTGTGGCCATTATCAAATCGCTCCGGGTTGCGTGCGCCAACGCCGGATCAATCTCAGGGTCGGGATTAGAGCAGGCAAAAACCACCGGCTTGTCTGCCATAGACAGGAGCATTTGCGGGCTGAGTAAATTGGCCCCGGACAGGCCTATAAAGACATCGGCGCCATTAATCGCATCGGTCAAGCTGCGCTTGTCCGTATTATTGGAAAACTCTTCCTTGTAGACGTTCACCCCTTCGCGGCCCGGATAAATAACACCCCGACGGTCCAGCATGAAAATATTCTCGCGACGAGCACCCAAGCTTACCAGCAGACGCATGCACGCAATGGCTGCGGAGCCGGCGCCCAAACACGTCAGCACCGCGTTCTCAAGCGTCTTGCCTTGAATTTCCAAGGCGCTGATCAGACCGGCCGCTGTAACAATTGCTGTGCCGTGTTGGTCATCGTGAAAAATAGGAATATTGCATTGTTCAATCAAGCTAGCTTCGATTTCAAAGCACTCCGGCGCCTTGATATCCTCGAGATTGATTCCCCCGAAGCTGTCCGCTATCAGTGCAACCGTATTAATAAATTGCTCGGAATCCTCGGTATCAACCTCAATATCAATCGCGTTGATTCCAGCAAACCGTTTAAACAGTAATGCCTTACCTTCCATAACCGGCTTGCTAGCCAGCGCGCCCAGGTTTCCCAAACCCAAGACCGCAGTACCGTTACTGATAACAGCAACCATATTGCCCTTACCGGTGTAGAGGTAGGCATTGGCAGGATCTTTGGCAATTTCCAGGCAAGGCTCTGCAACACCAGGGCTATACGCGAGCGAGAGATCGTATTGTGTTTCCGCAGCGGTACTCAGCTCCATCTGGATTTTCCCCGGTGTCGGGTGGGAGTGGTAGCGCAGCGCGGCTTCCTTTAAATCCTTTGACATGGTGTTCACTTCGCATTGAGACAGGTAAAAACAGGGGGGAGAGCATATAGAAAAGCAGTAAAAGGAACAAGGCCGCAGGGCGGCTACTGCGGTGCGGTCTCCGCCCCTCCCCCGACGCTATTATTAGTGAAGGAGGCATAAAAAAAGCGCCATACCTCGGGGGCAGGGCGCTTTTCGCAGCGTGGATCTCAGCGGTAGGGGCTAGGATTCAGCCTCAACTTCTTCAGTCTTCGCTTTAGTGCCTCTATTACCGAAACGCTTGTTGAAACGATCAACGCGGCCGCCAGTATCCAACATTTTCTGCTTACCCGTAAAAAACGGGTGACACTGGGAACACACATCAACATGAAGGTCTTCACATAGTGTTGAGCGAGTTGTAATCTTGTTGCCACAGCTACAAGTCGCTGTAACATCCTCGTACTTGGGATGGATATCTGCTTTCATTGTCTTACTCCTGCTGGATAGTCGATGCCGCCACCCGACCCATGTCGAGTACCGCATCTGGATAACGGAGCGGCCGTTGGCCGGTCAAAAAATAGGCCGGCATCTTACCAGACACACTACGATAAGCAAGACTTTCACTGTATTTGTTACAATGCGTCAAATTCATCCAGCCATAGCCTAGATAAGGGGCGTAATGTCTATTCTTCGCCTCGTAATCCCCTCACCACTACGGTTTGAGTTCGACTATCTGCCGCCCGTAAACATTCCCGGGGCACAACTACGGCAACTAGCCCCCGGAGTGCGAATCCGGGTCCCTTTTGGCCGCCGCGAGACAATCGGTTACCTCTTGGCCGTCATACCGGTTTCGGATGTGCCACAGAGCAAACTTAAGGCGGCTATCGAAATTCTAGATGAAGTGCCGCTGATCAGCACCAATATCATGAAAATTTGCCTGTGGGCTGCCAGCTATTACCACCACCCGTTGGGCGAGGTCCTTTGCGCTGCATTTCCGGTATCGCTGCGCCAAGGGAAACCTCACAAAATGCTTGGGGAGACAGCGTGGCGTCTCACTACGCATGGCAAAGGGCTTCCAGAAGGCGCATTGACGCGATCGCCCCGCCAAGCACAAGCACTCACAATTTTGCAGAAAAGTCCCAAGGTGAGCGAAACCAGACTTGCACAGGAAGAAATTTCAACCGGGATTATGCGCACACTGGCCAAAAAAGGGCTGGTAGAGGTCTGTAAAATTTCGCAGTTGCCACAGCAAGGATCAAGTCGAGCGGGGTTGGAACTGAACGATGAACAAGCTCAGGCCGTTAGCGCGATAGCAGCAACCCTGGGCGGTTTCGAATGTCATCTTCTGGAGGGAGTAACCGGTAGCGGCAAGACTGAGGTCTACTTACAACTCATAGCCCACTGCCTGGCTCAGCAAAAACAAGTCCTGTTGTTAATCCCTGAAATTGGCCTAACACCTCAAACTCTGGGGCGATTTGAAGCCCGCTTCGACGCTCAGGTGCTCACTTTGCACTCAGGGCTTGCCGAAGGGGAGCGATATCAGGCCTGGGAGGCTGCGAGAACCGGTATTGCCCATATCGTTATCGGAACACGCTCATCAGTCTTTGCGCCGATGCAGAATCTGGGGCTCATTGTTGTCGACGAGGAACATGATGGATCCTACAAACAACAGGATGGATTTCGCTATTCGGCGAGAGATGTTGCGGTCAAGCGAGGCCAGCTGGAGAACTGCCCAGTGGTCCTGGGAAGCGCTACCCCCTCCCTAGAGAGTATTCACAATGCAGAGCTCGGTCGCTATCAGCATCACTCACTCCAGCAACGAGCCGGCGGTGCACAGGCTCCCACATTACGGGCTATGGACGTGCGCAAACAAGTGCTCAATGCCGGATTCTCAGAGCCGCTAGTTGCAACCATTGAAGAGACTCTCAACCGCGGCAAGCAAGCACTGCTTTTCCTCAACCGCAGAGGATTTGCACCTACTTTGCTATGCCACGATTGTGGTTGGATGGCGCAATGCCGCAACTGTGACGCCAGACTCACGGTACACCGGCGCAGCGCTCACCTACGATGCCACCATTGCGCCCACTCGGCGGCTTTACCCAGGCAGTGTCCCGAGTGCCGAAGCTCTGCGCTACTCACTGCAGGACTGGGTACTGAACAGGCCGAAGACTTTTTACGAAGCAAGTTCGCAAATTTCGAACTGTACCGGGTGGACAGCGACTCGATGCGCAATAAAAATGCCATGCAGGAACTGGTAACCAACATCAGCAAAGGCGAGCCCTGCATCCTACTCGGAACCCAGATGCTGACCAAAGGCCATCATTTCCCAGGCGTCGACCTGGTCGCCATCATCGATGCAGACGCGGCATTATTCAGCACAGATTTTCGAGGCGAAGAGCGAATGGCCCAATTGCTCACCCAAGTGGGAGGCAGAGCGGGACGAGAAGGCGATTCAGGGCAAGTAATCCTGCAGACTCACTACCCGGATCATCCTATTATTAGAGCTGTTCTGGAACAACCCTACGGGATTCATGCCCGCAATATTCTAGCAAGCAGACTCAAAGCGGGCCTGCCGCCGGCATCATCGATGGCACTAATTCGCGCGGACGCCAGCGACGCCCAGGTAGGAGAGCAATTTCTACTCCAATTGAGGAAGCAAACGCAACCCCAGTTACCCGCCGACGCGATCTTGGTCGGGCCGCTGCCATCGCCGATGCAGCGGCGTGCGGGTAAATTTCGCTCTCAGCTGTTGCTCCGCGCAAGTACCCGCTCTGCCGCACAACAAGCGGCCGCTATCCTTGTAAAGACTGCGGAGACAATTCCCGGAAGAGCGCTCAAGTGGTCTATTGACATCGATCCGCAAGACACTTTTTAGTACGAGGCCCCGCTGCCCAGCGTCTGGCAATTGAAGACACTAACAAGGATAATGCACGACTCGATCCAGCGGGATCACATTTCGACTGACGCCAACCAGGTACACCTCCTTAAAATGAAGCAACAAATCTCCCAGCTTATCCAACAAGCACTGGACTCACTAGCAGTTCAGGGTGAACTGCCCTCGGATCTTGAAGCTAAGATCCAAATTGATAGAACCCGGGACCAAAGCCACGGCGATTTGGCCAGTAATATTGCCTTGTCGCTTGCCAAAGCCGCCGGGAAAAAGCCACGCGATTTAGCCACTCTAATCTGTGCAGCGCTACCGGAGTCGAGCGTTCTAGATCGAACAGAGATCGCGGGCCCAGGCTTCATCAATTTTTTCCTCAGCGCTGATAGCAGTCACGCCGTTATCCACCAAATTTTCGAGCAGGGGGAGAGCTTCGGCACCAACGATGTCGGTGCTGGTCGCAAAATTCAGGTCGAATTCGTCTCTGCCAACCCAACCGGACCGCTGCACGTAGGACACGGCCGTGGAGCAGCGGTCGGGGATTGTCTTTGTCGTCTACTCACCGCAACCGGCTGGAATGTAAGCAGCGAGTTTTACTATAACGATGCCGGAGCACAGATAAAAAACCTTGCGCTGTCAGTACAGTCGCGCTGCAAGGGCCTGGGGCCTCAAGACGGCAGTTGGCCTGAGGACGGCTACCAGGGGCAGTATATTGTCGATGTCGCACAGGCGTATTTGGCAGGCGAGACCATAGATTCCAAAGACAAACATGCGACGGCCGCTGCGGATATCAATGATCTCGCCGCCATTCAAGATTTTGCAGTGGCGTACCTGCGATGTGAACAAGACAAAGATCTAAAGGCCTTCGGCGTCGATTTTGATGAGTACTTTCTGGAATCATCACTGTATGAATCCGGACAAGTTGAGTCGACGGTGAAACGTCTCATCGAGATGGGCCACACCTACGAACATGATGATGCTCTATGGCTGCGCACCACCGATTTCGGTGACGACAAAGACAGAGTTATGCGCAAGAGCGACGGGGGCTACACCTATTTTCTGCCCGATGTCGCCTATCATTTAAACAAGTGGCAGCGCGGATTCGAGCGAGTGATCAACGAGCAGGGTGCCGACCATCACAGCACAGTCACTCGCGTTAGAGCCGGGCTTCAGGCACTGGGACAAAATATACCCGAGGGGTGGCCCGACTACGTACTGCACCAAATGGTCACCGTGATGCGCAATGGTCAAGAGGTTAAACTCTCAAAGCGAGCGGGCAGTTATGTCACTCTTAATGATCTCATTGAGGAAGTCGGATGCGATGCCACGCGGTTCTTCCTCGCAGCGAGGGCTCCCAGTTCACAAATCACCTTCGATATCGATTTGGCCTTGTCACAAAGTAATGACAATCCTGTTTATTATATTCAGTATGCCCACGCGCGGGTGTGCAGCATGCTCCGGAAGCTGGACGAAAACGGCTGGGACTGGGAACTCGGAAGCGCTTTGGAGAACCTAGGTCAACTCACCCAGGAGCAGGAAATAGCCCTGCTGCGCCGCCTGGATCGCTATCCAGAAACCGTAGCCAATGCAGCAGCAAATTCTGAACCGCACACTATCGCAACCTACTTGCGAGAATTGGCCGGCGAATTTCACACTTACTACAACGCCCATAAAGCGCTGGTGGATGACAAGCCCGTGCGGGACGCACGGCTAGCCCTTAGTCAGGCTGTACGCCAGGTACTTGCCAACGGTCTGGCTCTGCTGGGCCTGTCTGCGCCGGAGACTATGTAAGCCGATGGCACAGGACTACGCCAAAAGGAAAAACAGCGCACGGGGGAGCAAATCTACAACTCGCAAAGGCAAAACATCGCCCAAGACAACGAGCGAAGCACCCAGCGTGTGGCGCTGGTATGGCGCCGGAGTGGTATCCGGTGTATTTGCAAGCCTGTTAATTTATCTAGGCATGCTGCCTGCAGACCCGGGAGATTCAAATGGAACACCGCGCGCTGCGGCCACAGCGGCTCCCGTGGAGGAGCCACCCAAACCACGCTTTGATTTTTACACTTTGCTACCTGAGCAAACCATCGAAGTTGAGGTAGACCCGGGTGAAATAGCAAAAAACCGCACAAGCCCTTCTATGGAGCTATATCTACTGCAAGCGGGCTCGTTCAGACAGCGCAAGGATGCAGATCGACGACGCGCTGAGTTGATATTACTGGGCCTGGAACCAAAAATCGAAGACACCAGTGGCGATAACGGCCGCTGGTTCCGTGTCTATGTCGGCCCTTTCGAATCTCGATCCCGACTGGCCAAGGCACGCAGTCTCACCGCCGCGCAGAATATCGATACCCTGTTACTCAAACGCGGCACACCGTAGCTCCATCATCCGCTTCAGGGCACTTGAATTTTCCCCGCCACACCCCATATCTGCCAGAGTAGCTGCAGGAGATCACAATGGAACAATATAGAGGCACAACCATCCTTTGCGTGCGACGAGGCAATAGCGTCGTTATAGGGGGAGACGGGCAAGTTTCCATGGGCAATACCGTCATGAAAGGCAATGCGCGCAAAGTAAGACGCCTTTACAAAGACCAGGTTCTGGCCGGATTTGCAGGGGGTACAGCAGATGCATTCACCCTGTTCGAATTGTTTGAAGCCCAACTGGAGAAACATCAAGGTCAACTGACTCGGGCAGCGGTAGAGCTCGCCAAGGCCTGGCGGACAGAGCGCTCGCTGCGCCGTCTCGAGGCTCTTCTGGCAGTCGCGGATAAAACGACTTCGCTGGTTATTACCGGCAACGGAGATGTCATCGAGCCAGAGGACAATCTGATAGCCATTGGCTCGGGCGGTCCCTTTGCGCAGTCTGCAGCCAGAGCACTGCTGGACAATACCGAGCTGGATGCCCGCAGCATTGTAGAAAAAGGCCTGGGCATCGCCGGCGATATCTGCATTTATACCAACCACAATCAAACCATCGAACAACTGGATTTTTAGGTCTTACATGTCAAATATGACTCCACGAGAGATTGTTCACGAACTCGACAAACACATTATCGGACAGGACCCCGCCAAGCGAGCCGTGGCCATCGCGCTGCGAAATCGCTGGCGTCGGATGCAATTGTCCGATGAGCTAAGAGCTGAAATTACACCCAAAAATATTCTCATGATCGGGCCCACCGGCGTCGGTAAAACTGAAATAGCCAGGCGACTTGCCAAGCTTGCCAATGCACCTTTTATCAAGGTTGAAGCCACCAAGTTCACCGAAGTGGGCTATGTCGGCAGAGACGTCGAGTCTATCATTCGCGATCTGGTCGACATGGCGGTAAAGATGTTCCGAGAGCAGGAAATGGAAAAAGTTCGATTTCGAGCTGAGGAAGTAGCCGAGGAGCGAATACTCGATATTTTGCTACCTCCGGCGCGCGACACTGAGGTGAACAGCAACTCCACCACTCGTCAGCTGCTGCGTAAAAAACTGCGCGAAGGCGAATTGGACGACAAAGAAATACAACTTGAGCTCAGTTCACGCGCTCCAGGTGTGGAAATAATGGCCCCTCCCGGCATGGAGGAAATGACCAATCAATTGCAGGGTATGTTTTCCAACCTTTCCAAAGAACAGCGAAAAACTCGTAAAATGACCGTGAAAGCCGCCTTCAGCGCGCTGTGCGACGAGGAAGCCGCACAGCTGGTAAATGAAGAAGAGTTAAAGCAGAAAGCGGTTACCGAAGCCGAACAAAACGGAATCGTTTTTATTGACGAGCTGGACAAAGTTGCCAAGCGCAGTGAGGGAGCCGGTGCCGATGTGTCCAGAGAGGGAGTGCAGCGAGATTTACTACCCATCATAGAAGGCTCCACGGTCAGCACTAAACACGGCATGATCAAAACCGATCACATTCTGTTTATTGCCTCGGGGGCTTTTCATTTGGCCAAGCCCTCAGATCTAATTCCAGAATTGCAGGGCCGCCTGCCAATTCGGGTTGAGCTATCGGCGCTGACACCCGAGGACTTCGAGCGCATTCTGACAGAACCAGACGCCTCGCTAACCGAACAATACCAGGCTCTGCTGGCGACCGAGGGGCTGGACGCCCAATTCACCAAAGATGGGCTTCGTAGAATTGCCGAAATTGCCTGGCAGGTAAATGAGAAAACAGAGAATATCGGCGCCAGGCGTTTGCACACGGTTATGGAACGATTGTTGGAAGAGGCGTCCTTCGGCGCAGCGGATACAGGCGTGAATGGCGAACAGCTTGTCATCGACGCAGAATTTGTGAATCAACAGCTTCAGGAGTTGAGCGAGAACGAAGATTTGTCCCGCTTTATTCTTTGAGAAATTAACCTTATGACAGAAACTAGTCCAAGACCCACCGGAATCAAGCTTCACTCAAGATCAAAAAAACTGGAGCTGATTTATTCGCCTGACCAGAGCTACTCCCTGAGCTGTGAATTTCTACGCGTTTTCTCGCCCTCTGCGGAAGTCAGAGGCCATGGAACGGGTCAGGAGGTACTACAAACCGGCAAAGCTGATGTGGCAATCACCGAAATTAAGCCCGTGGGAAACTACGCGCTACAATTGGTGTTTGATGATCAGCATGATACTGGTCTGTATTCATTCGGCTATCTCTATGAGTTGTGCATGAATAAGCAGCGCATGTGGGAATCTTACCTAAGCAAGCTAAAAGACGCAGGTGTCAGCCGTGATCCCGATGTACAGGTCATAAAAATCGGCCTCTAACCGGTCGTTTCGGGTTCTATACTATCTATGCACCCGCGGTACACGAGCACCCACATCGCGCTACAATACGCAGCTGCAGTTGTCAGTGGAGATCCTATGAGCGAGAAAAAGACCACGCACTTCGGTTACAAAGAAGTGGAGACCAAGAACAAAGCCTCCATGGTGGCTGGTGTCTTTCACTCCGTCGCCACTCGATATGACTTGATGAACGACTTAATGTCAGGGGGCATTCACCGTCTGTGGAAGCGCTTTACCATCGAAATAAGCGGCGTGCGAAAAGGCAATTCAGTACTGGACATAGCCGGTGGCACCGGAGATCTTGCAGCGCGTTTTGCCGATATTGTGGGGCCCGAAGGGAAAGTAATCCTCGCCGACATCAATGAATCAATGCTGCAAGTCGGCAGGGACAAACTGATTGATACAGGGCGGTACGCCAACATAGACTGCGTGCAGGCGGACGCGCAGGATCTTCCTTTTCCCGACGATAGCTTTGACTGCATTACTATCGCCTTCGGTTTGCGCAACGTAACAGACAAAGACGCCGCACTTCGCTCCATGCTCAGAGTATTGAAGCCGGGCGGTCGATTGCTGGTACTAGAGTTTTCAACGCCGAAAAATGAATTACTCAGCAAAGCCTACGACGCCTACTCGTTCAAAATCCTTCCGGCTATTGGCAAAATCGTCGCCAACGACAGCGAAAGCTACCAATATCTTGCCGAGTCAATACGCATGCACCCGGACCAGGAAACTCTCAAGGACATGATGGAAGACGCCGGATTTAGCCGCTGCGAGTATCACGATATGACCGGTGGAGTGGTGGCTCTGCACAAAGGCATCAAAGCCTGATGACCAGGTCCATCAATCCCACCGCAGACACTGCGGTTCTGGCCGCACTCGAGGGGGCGATAAACCGTGCCCTGGAATTAGCACCGAGCTCGAAATCTCAACTGGCAGAATTGGAAGATCACGTTTTTCTTGTGCAATGCACGTCACCCGAAATCGACCTCTATCTTGAAGCCGATCAACGAGGCATAAGACTCATGGGAATCTACGAGGGCCACATCACTACAACGGTGCGAGGCACGGCCTCTGATTTTACCGAACTGGCTGCCTCTGATGACCCTGCGGCAAGTCTGATTAATGGCAAGCTAACAATCGACGGCGACAGCGCGCCTTTACTCGAGCTGCAAAAAATAGTCGGCGCGTTGGATCTCGACTGGGAAGCCCCTTTGGTCAATGTGCTTGGGGATGTAGTTGGCCATCACATAGCACAAATACTTCGGGGCACGTTTAAATGGGGCAGGCAGGCCTCGGATAGCCTTACCAGACAATTGGATGAGTTTATCCACGAGGAAGCTCGGCTGAGCCCACCCAGACTTGAACTGGAAGATTTCTATCGGGATATTCAGGAACTAACACTACGAACCGAACGCCTGCAATCCAGAACCGATCGCCTGCGTAAACGCATGAACCAGCACGCTAGCTAACGCCACGATGTCTCGCATTTCCCGGTTAATCAAGATTGTCCATATAGTGTGCCGCTATCGATTGGATGAGTTTGTCGACACGACCTCACTACCACTACTTTACAGAACCGCACTGCGGCTATCACCGTCGCGCCTGTGGCGAGCACCAAAACTCGAGCGGGGAGTCCGATTGCGCTTAGCGCTCGAAGAGCTGGGCCCCGTATTTATAAAGTTTGGCCAGATGTTGTCCACCCGTCCAGATTTACTGCCCGAGGACATCGCACAAGAGCTGGCTAGATTGCAGGACGAAGTACCACCTTTCTCTGAGCAAGAATCGGTGGCGATTATCGAACGGGCCCTGGGTAAGTCGGTTAACGAGCTATTCGCCCAATTCGAAAATACCCCCATGGCTTCTGCGTCGGTCGCGCAGATTCACACGGCGACATTGCACAGCGGCGAGAAAGTGGTCGTAAAAGTCGTGCGCCCCGGCATCGAACCGATTATTTGCCAAGACATTGCTTTGCTGCACACTCTGGCCAGACTTGCCCATAATCACCTGCCGGACGGTCGACGGTTGCGCCCTGTAGAAGTCGTCAGTGACTATGAACTCACCATTTTAGACGAACTCGATATGGGCCGCGAAGCAGCGAACGCCTCGCAACTGCGACGCAACTTCGGCGATAGTAAGTTGTTATATGTCCCGGAAGTTTACTGGGACTACAGCTGCAAAAATGTCTTCGTCATGGAAAGAATTTCCGGCGTCGCAGTCACTGACATGGCCACGCTTAAGGCTGCGGGTACAGATCTCAAACTGTTAGCCGAACGCGGAGTGGAGATCTTCTTCACTCAAGTTTTTCGCGACAGTTTTTTTCACGCAGATATGCACCCCGGAAACATATTTGTCGATATCACAGATCCCGCAGACCCCACTTACATCGCAGTTGACTGCGCGATCATAGGCAGTCTAAGTGATTCCGATCAGTACTACCTGGCAAGAGTCCTGCTTGGAATATTTCAGCGCGATTATCGAGGGGTCGCACAGTTGCACGTGGAGTGCGGGTGGGTACCGTCCGACACCCGAGTGCATGATTTTGAATCGGCCATGAGAGCGGTATGTGAACCCATCTTCGAGCGGCCCATCAGTGAAATATCCTTCGGCCAGTTGCTGGTGTATTTATTCCGTACGGCGCGAAGATTCGACATGGAAGTACAGCCCTCGCTGGTATTGTTGCAAAAGACCTTACTGAACATTGAAGGCTTGGGCAGACAGTTGTACCCGGACTTAAATTTATGGAATACCGCGCAACCATTTCTCGAACAATGGGTGAAAGAACGATATTCTCCCCAGGGCGTGTTCAAGCAGATCCAGCGTTACGCCCCTTCCTGGCTCGAGCAGCTGCCGCAATTGCCCGATGCCATATTGGAGAGCCTGCAAAGTACTCGACGGACACACCCGTCGTCCGCAGCGCCAAATCCCGTCGCGAACAATTCGACCCGTCGAGAAGAGCCGAAAAAGCGATCCAGAAAACGCTTGTTCGGCGCAATCATTGTGCTGGGCTGCGCCATTACAACCGCTTTACCGGGGGGGTGGGAGCAGCTGGCAGTAATTCCGCCGCTAGCCTGGATATTGACCGCTTCCGGAGTGGCTCTCCTGTTGGCTCGGGACTAGCAGCAGTAATGAGAATGTCGCCGGTGTATGCCATAATGCGCTGCCACAAAGGCAGAAAAGATGATTGACGATACCGCTTTCACCGAACAGCTAAAATGGAATAAGGAGGGCCTTATTCCGGCCATCGCCCAGGACTGGCAGTCCGGCGAGGTGCTAATGCTCGCCTGGATGAACCCAGAGTCACTGGCGTTGACCGTGCAGGAGGGCCGCGCTGTCTACTGGTCTCGCTCGCGCAAAGCACTGTGGCGCAAAGGTGAAGAATCGGGCCATGTGCAAAAACTAAAAGAACTTCGTATCGATTGTGATGCAGATACTGTATTGATGAAGGTTGAACAAGTCGGTGGGATCGCCTGCCATACTGGGCGACGGAACTGCTTTTTCCAAAAACTGGAGAGCAGCCAGTGGCAGATAACTGACGATGTCGTAAAGTCACCAGAAGAGATCTATCGGAATAGCCAATGAGCGATGTTCTGCAACAACTGACAGAGATTCTGGAACAAAGAAAATACGCAAAGGTGGATGAATCCTACGTGGCGAGCCTGCATCAGCAAGGCCTAAACAAAATTCTCGAGAAAGTCGGGGAGGAATCTACCGAAGTCATCCTGGCAGCAAAAGATGCTAAAGTCAGTGGCGACAAATCGGAAGTTTTAGCTGAAACAGCTGATCTATGGTTTCACTGTATGGTGATGCTGTCCCACCTTGACGCAAACGCCGATCAGGTTTTGGAAATACTGCGCGATCGTTTTGAACTGTCGGGCTTAGCAGAAAAAGCCTCACGTAACTCACTCAACAACGTAAATAGAAAACCTTAGAGAGCACGGAGAAATATATGGGACTGGGCGGAATCAGTATTTGGCAACTTCTTATCATACTTGCCATTGTAATCATGTTGTTTGGCACCAAGCGCTTGAGAAATATTGGCGGAGATCTCGGCAGTGCCGTTAAAGGCTTCCGCAAGAGTATGCAGGATGACGATGCTGGCGCTGAAGAGCCGAAACCGGAAGAGCCTTCTGAAGAACCCGAGAAGGACAAGTAGCTCCGAACATGTTTGATATAGGCTTCGCAGAATTGATTATTATTGGCGTGGTTAGCCTTTTGGTCATTGGCCCAGAACGGCTTCCCGGTGCAATACGCACTGGCAGCACCTGGTTAAGAAGAATAAAGCGCGGTTTTAACGATATAAAACGAGAAGTTGAGCAAGAGTTGCACAACGATTCTGTACTACAGGACCTTAAAAAAACGGGTATGGATTTGACTCAGAACGTTAACGATATCGGCGGCGAGATCAGAAGTGTTACCGACTCGCTCGGCCAATCAGTTTCAAAAGACAGCATTGAGCCACCCGCTCCGGATTCAGGGAAAACGCCTGAATGAGCGAGCAAGAAGAAACAACGGACCAGCCACAACCTCTAGTTGCACATCTGACAGAGTTACGAGATAAGTTGCTACGCAGCCTCGTCGCTGTGTTGATCGTATTCATTTGTTTATTTGCGTTTGCAAACGAAATCTACACTTTCGTGTCAGAACCCTTGCGTGCACTTTTGCCCGAAGGAACAACCATGATCGCCACCGAAGTAGCGTCGCCTTTCTTAACGCCCTTCAAGCTCACGATGGTTGCGGCTATATTCCTGGCAATACCCTATGTCCTGTATCAAGTGTGGAGTTTTATCGCCCCGGGCATGTATAAGCAGGAAAAGCGCCTGGCAATACCCCTACTTATCTCCAGTGTTGCCTTGTTTTATGCCGGCGCAGCATTTGCCTATTATGTCGTCTTTCCACTGATCTTCGCGTTCTTCACCAGTGTCGGTCCAGATGACGTTACCATCATGACCGACATCAACAGCTATCTGGATTTCGTGCTCAAGCTGTTTTTTGCTTTCGGTATCGCGTTCGAAATACCTATCGCTGCGGTACTGATGATTTGGTCCGGCCTTACGACGCCAGAAGCACTTGCCAAAAAGAGAGCTTACATTATCGTAGGATGCTTCATCTTCGGTATGCTGCTCACCCCTCCCGACATCATCTCCCAGGCGTTGCTGGCCATTCCCATGTGGCTATTATTTGAAGTCGGCATTTTCGTCGGCAGGTTTGTTGAGAAAAATAAACACCGCTCTGTATGAGTAAAAAGAACAGACTCGGCACACTCTGGCCAATTTTAAGCCTGCTCAGACAATACAAAGTTCGCCTTGTTGCAGCGAGCTTGGCGCTCATTTTTACAGCGGCGGCGACACTCTCAATGGGTAAAGCTGTCCAGGTCCTTATCGATCAGGGCTTTGCTGGGAGTGAGCAAGACTTGCGCAACGCGATAATGTTTCTGGTTGCGATCGCCGCAGCGATGTCGGTTGGAACCTTCGTACGTTTTTATATGGTCTCCTGGCTGGGAGAACGCGTGAGCGCAGACTTACGGGTCAAGGTTTTTGACAACATCGTTACACTGCACCCGGGTTACTTCGAAGCAAATCGCAGTGGCGAAATTATGTCTCGCCTCACCACCGACACTACCTTATTGCAAACTATTATCGGCTCATCTTTCAGTATGGCTTTGCGAAGCAGCCTGACTTTAGTCGGTGCACTATTCATGATGTTCATCACGAACCTAAAGCTGAGCCTCATAATCGCCGCCGGCGTGCCGTTGATATTGCTGCCTATTCTAATTTTCGGCAGAAAAGTCAGGCAGCTTTCGAACGAAAGCCAGGACAGTATTGCCAGCGTGGGCAGCTATGCCGGTGAGATAATCCAGCATATTAAAGTTGTTCAGAGTTATACCCGGGAGGCATTCGAAAGAAAGGCCTTTGAGTCCGAGGTAGAACGTGCTTTTGTCATTGCCCGCAAGCGCATCTGGCAGCGATCGTTACTAATATGCGGCTCGATCTTGTTATTGTTTGTGAGCATGTCAGGCATGCTATGGCAGGGAGGCCAGGATGTTATTACCGGCCGGATGACAGGCGGGGAGCTCGGGGCTTTTGTTTTTTATGCCATCATGGTCGGCAGCGGCATCGCCACTATCGCAGAGGTCTGGGGAGAGCTACAGCGCGCAGCCGGTGCCGCCGAACGCTTAATGGATTTGCTCAGGACCGAGAGTGTCATTCTTGATACAGCAGATTCCGCAGAAGATGTTCGCGGCAACCGCAACGAAATTCGTCCAGAACTTCGTTTTGATAATGTCACTTTTCACTACCCTACCCGCCCCAATGAAGCGGCCTTAAGCGACTTCAGCCTAAATATAGAAGCCGGAAAAAGCCTGGCATTGGTAGGTCCCTCCGGGGCGGGCAAATCCACCGTTTTCGAACTCTTGCAGCGCTTTTACGATCCTCAGCAAGGTAATGTATCCATGAACGGTGAGGATATTCGCTCACTGAGCCTCAATAACCTGCGCAGCCATATGGCGCTAGTGCCTCAGCAACCCGCTTTATTCACCGCAGATGTTCGCTACAACATTGCCTATGGCCGAGCCGATGCTACAGACGATGACATCATCAATGCCGCCAAAGCAGCGCACGCACACGATTTTATCTCTAGCCTGCCCGAGGGTTATGCAAGCCATCTGGGCGAGCAGGGCGTGCGATTATCAGGTGGACAAAGACAGCGAATCGCACTGGCTAGAGCCATTCTCAATGATCCCGACGTACTGCTGTTAGATGAAGCCACCAGCGCGCTGGACACGCAAAGTGAGTATCAGGTCCAGCAGGCACTGGAAGAGCTCATGCAAAATCGCACTACGTTGATCATTGCACATCGACTCTCTACGATACTCCATGCAGACAAGATTGCTGTCCTTGATCAGGGGAAAGTCGTCGCCACCGGAACTCACGAAGAGCTACTGCAAAGTTCCGCACTTTATGCAGGTCTGGCAAAACTTCAATTCCGAGAGGAATCGGTCGCCTAGTGCTTGCTCAGGAAAAGCACACATAAAATGCACAAACAAAAACGCCGACCTAATGTCGGCGTTTTTATTAGCTTGGGACTAACTTAGCTGAATTCGCGAACCAAAGTGCTAATCGATTCTTTCGCATCACCAAACAACATACGCGTATTGTCTTTGTAAAACAGCGGATTCTCAATGCCAGCAAATCCTGAGGCCATAGAGCGCTTGAGTACAAACACTGTGCGCGCCGAATCAACATTAATCACCGGCATACCATAAATAGGGCTGGTCTCCGACTCACGCGCTGCCGGGTTCACCACATCGTTGGCACCAATGACGATTGCCACATCGACGTTCTCCATACGCGGATTAATCTCATCCATCTCAAGCAATTGCTCATAGGGAACATCGGCTTCCGCCAACAATACATTCATATGGCCTGGCATCCGCCCCGCCACCGGGTGAATACCAAAGTTTACTTCAGCACCGTTCTTTTCCAACAGCACCATGAGTTCTTTCACCACGTGCTGGGCCTGGGCTACCGCCATGCCGTACCCAGGAATGATTGCAACGTTAGTAGCCGCTTCAAGAACGTAATAGGCATCCTCTGCTGTAATAGGCTTAATTTCACCTTCTACCTTAGTGGTGTCGTCTGCAACAGAGCCAAAGCCACTAAACAATACGTTGCTCAGTGAGCGATTCATCGCCTTGCACATAATCTGAGTCAGAATAATACCTGACGCGCCCACAAGTGAACCCGCAACGATCAATATATTGTTGTTGATCGCAAAGCCTGCCGCACAAGCTGCCAATCCGGAGTAGGAGTTCAGCAACGAAATAACCACTGGCATGTCAGCCCCACCAATGGGAATGACGGCCATAACACCAAAGATCAGAGACAGACCAATAACAAGGTAGAGCCACTGGGTGTTGGCTGGCTCGATACAGAACATGACCGCACTGCCCACGATGCCCATGACGATTAGGCTGTTGACAATCTGCTGGCCTTTGAACATGACCGCGCCACTGCCGATCTTCTCACTCAGCTTGCCATAGGCAATCAGTGAACCGGTAAAGGTGAGCCCACCAATGAGAATAGACAACACGATGGTCACCAAGGTAAACGTACCAGAGGCCGTCGAAATCGCCGCCCAACCCACTAACAAACTGGCCATACCGCCAGAGCCGTTAAACAATGCGACCATCTCTGGCATGGAGGTCATTTGCACCATGCGTGCCACGGTGCCACCGATCACACCACCGACAACAAAGCCGAGCAATATCCACTGGTATTCGACGATGCCCTGGTCTAACAGAGCCACCGCGACGGCAACCAACATGGCGACTGCGGAGATCATGTTTCCGCGTCTGGCGGTGCCGGGCGAGCCGAGCAGTTTCAGACCAAAAATAAAGAGTCCAGCGGAGGCCACATAGGCAAACTGGATAAACAGTTCAAGACTTGTGAGAGATTCCATTATCGACCACCTTCTTTCTTCTTAAACATGGCCAGCATGCGATCGGTCACCATGTAACCCCCGAAGACGTTGATTGAGGCAAGCGCGACGGCGCCAGCCCCCAACCAATTGGCCAGGTCCTGTTGTCCGGTTCCCGCCAGGCTAATCGCGCCTACCACGGTAATACCGGAGATCGCGTTCGCGCCGGACATTAACGGGGTGTGCAAGGTCGCAGGTACCTTGGTGATCAGTTCGAAGCCCAGAACGATGGACAACATGAGTATAAATGTCAGGAATACAATCGCCATATCAGTTTCCTCCTTCCAGAATGTTCTTGATGGTTTCGTGCACCACTTCACCGCCGTGGGTGATGATGCAGCCGGGGAGAATATCGTCTTCGAAGTCCACCTTGAAAAGCTTGGCTTCCGTGTCCCAGTTATCTTCTACGAGAGCGAATAAATTGCTCGAATACATTTGAGATGCATCACGACACACTTCATTAGACAGATTGCCTTGGCCAATCACCGTCACACCATTGATATCAACAATCTCGTTGGCAACCGAGCCTTCAACGTTGCCGCCAGATTCAGCGGCCATATCGACGACCACTGATCCGGGCGCCATGCCCTCAACCATGTCCCGGGTAACGATGACGGGCGCTTTGCGGCCGAAGACCGCGGCGGTGGTGATAACGACATCGGATTCGGCGATCACCTGTTTCTGGGCATCGCGTTGCATTTGAATCTGCTCCGGCGTCAGCTCTTTGGCGTAACCGTCGGCAGTCTCGCCGACTTCGCCCAGATCGATCTCGAGAAATTTGCCACCTAGCGATTGAACTTGTTCTGCTACCGCAGGGCGAGTGTCAAAAGCGGTGACCTTTGCGCCCAGACGTTTGGCGGTCGCTATCGCCTGCAATCCCGCCACGCCGGCACCAATAACGAACACTTTGGCAGGCTTGAGCGTGCCAGCGGGCGTCATCATCATGGGGAATATGCGGGGCAGTTTGGATGCCGCCAGGATCACCATCACGTAACCGGCCAGGTTGGCCTGAGAGCTCAGAGCATCCATCTTCTGACTACGGGTCGTTCTTGGGATCATTTCCATGGAAATAGAGGTCACGCCCTGAGATTTCAACGCATTGACGATTTCGTGCTCGTTGAAAGGGTCCAAATAACTGATATGGATACACCCGGACTTCATCAGAGCCACTTCTTCCAGTGTGGGCTTGCGCAAGCGCAGCAGCACATCAGCGGTGGAGATCAAATCATCACGATCGGTGGAGACCGTCGCGCCAACATCCGTATATTCGGTGTCAGTGAACCCGGACCCGGTTCCCATGCCTGTTTCAATCACCAGGTCGGCGCCCATTCGGCACAGTTTCTTAGCTGAATCAGGCGTGATTGGCACCCGATTCTCTCCCGGGTGGGTCTCTTTTGGAATGGCGATGCGCATAGTTCTAACCTCTTATTGCTGCTGGCTGATAGCGCAGCAAACCTGTATCTATTTTTTCGGTATAAAACCGATTTATGGGAGCTGGCTTTCAGCATCTGCGATACTTGATCAGTCCCCGAAATCGAATACTTCACCCCGAACTTTATTAGGGCCGGCGACTTTAGCACAGCCTGCCAAAGGGTGGAACAATGACTACTATTCAGTGACTGAACCCAAGACAGGAAAAGACCGGCATACGAAGACAGTTCTACATAGGCATGGAGGCTCGATCATAATTGCTGTATTCCCACCACGGCGGCAACAAATTACGATATTGGGCAAGGCGGTAACGATGGTCGATAATAAGGGCACTTCCTCGATCATCCATCTGGCGAATAACGCGACCCAGGGCCTGATCCACCTTCTGCATTCCCGGGTAGAGGTAGGCATACTCAAATCCACTGCCATAGTGACCCTCGAAATAATCTCTGAGCTGCTCCGTGTCACGATTCACAGCAGGCAGGCCCACACCCACAACAACGACGCTGCTGAGTTGGTCACCCGGCAAATCAATGCCCTCGCCAAATACGCCGCCGAGAATACAAAAGGCCACTATGTCTTGGCGCGACTGCAACTTTTCAAACAGTTCAGCCCGGCCGCTATCACCTTGCTCACGCTCCTGAACCCAATGCGTTCTACCGCTTTGCCAACTCGTGATCTCAGCAAGCTTCCCCAGCGCATCGCGCATGTATTGATAGGAGGGGAAGTACACGATGCAATTGCCTGGAACCTCCAGAAACCAGCGAACCAACGCCGACGCCAGGTCGCCCAGAGAATTCGCTCGTTGACGGTAACTGGTGTCAATATGCGTGGCGACGGAAACACTCATCTGAGCCGAAGCGAACGGGGACTGCAGCCGCCTGTAGACTGATTCGGGCCGCACTCCCAAAGAAGATTGCATCCAGCTAGCGGGCGATAGTGTCGCTGAAAATGCCGTTAGCGAATGCAGGATTTCCTGCTTCTTAGCCAGCAGTCGAGCGGGATTCAGACAATTCAACGTCAAACCGAGGCTCTGCTTACCACTGTCTTTAGCCATCTCAAAGCGAAAGTCGTCGCCCCAGGTTTCTGCGATACGCAAAAATTGCAGCACAGAAAAGTAAAATTCCAGTAACACGGGCGCGCGATGCAACGCTGAAGCATCTTCCGCCTGGGCCTCCGAGCAATCGCCCACAAAGCGATTGAGGCAATCCAATAAATCAGACGGTAGATCAGACCGACTGTCAAACGCGGGTTCCTGCCACGACTCCTTTTGCAGGCCGAGTAAAATACCATTGATTCGATTCAAGGAAGTGGTCAGGGACTTGGGAGATACCGCTTTGGCAGCGAGGAGGTCGCTCTTGGCGAGGTGGACACTGAACATCCCGCGTGCTCGTGAGGGCAAGTTGTGAGCTTCGTCGAGCAAAGCTGTCCAGCGATGCCCATCACTTTGGACTAATCCCGAGAGCATTCCGGTGAGACCATAAAGATGATGAAGGTCTCCGATGACAACGTCTATCCAGGGCAACAGGTCCAAAGACAATTGATACGGGCACACTTCGAACCGCCGCGCCAACTCGTCGAGCTCCTCACGTCGCAAAAGTGGCAGCTCAATAGCAGCCAACATTGCCGCGGATAATTTGTCGTAATACCCCAGCGCATAGGGGCATTCCTGACCATGGCAAGCCTTTCCCGGCGACAGGCATACTTTGTCCTTGGCCGATAGGCTGATGGCGTTGCCGCGATAGCCGGCCTCTGAAAATATCTTCAATGTGTCCTGAGCCGTATTTCGGCCCACCGACTTTGCCGTTAGGAACGCAACACGATCATGCTTATCCGTCGCCAGAGCTTTGAGTGCAGGAAATAACACCGCAGCAGTTTTACCAATTCCGGTGGGTGCCTCAACCACCAGCTGGCCGTTTTGATCGATACACTTGTAAACGAGCTCGGCAATATCTCGCTGTCCATCACGAAACTCCCGATACGGGAACTCAAGCGCCTTCAGGCTTAGATCTCTTTCCGTGCGTTTTCGCAAAACTGCATCGCGCCAATTCGAAAATTTCTCTATCGTCTCGGCAAGGAACGCTTCCAGTTCGCCCCGGGAGTAAACCTGCTCCAGAGATATCTCTAGCTCGGTATCTATGTTGAACCAGGTTAAGCGCACTTCCAGCGCAGGTAGATCTTCGGCAATGGCAATCATTGCTCCATACAATCGCGCCTGGGACATATGCACGCGAGTAATCGACTCCGGAATGGTATCTGGGTGCACCCTACAGGTTTTGATTTCCTCGACGTAACCGCCGGCAGCATCATAGCCGTCTGCCCTACCGCGCAATAAAAAATGCTCATCCGCCTGATACTGCACCGGGTACTCACTGGCGTAGCTGGCAGGTCGCGCCCGAAACAGCTTCTGATGCCCCTGGGTGCCCTGCACGCCAGTGGGAGAGGGTTTGAACCGAAAATCTATGTCTCCGGTTCTGTGAACAAACACAGCGAGGTCGCGAACACTGACCGTCAACTCAGGCATCTGACCAGACAACCCAGGCAACTTTCGCAGGAATATTATGGCTGAAGAAATATCGTAACCAGCGCCTCTGATTGTCCTGAAGTCGATCTCCAGGGCCTTTAACTTCTATCATGGCGTATTCGCCGGGTTTATCTCCGAAGGCTATGAGATCTGGAAACCCGTTACGATTCTCTTTCGGATCAAAAAGCTGTCGCTCCCATATCGCCAGCAGATGTTCCCCGGGAATCACAGATAATGCTTTATCTTGTATCGCAGCACTAACCTTGTAGTAATCGGTCCAGCGACATTGATAGCCTTGAAAGCGGTCGCGAGCGCGATTGAGTTCGAGGCGCAAATCTGCAGCCCGTAATTCATCGAGTCTGCCACCAATCTCCATCGCCCTGTTTTTAGAAAAAGTACCGTCATACATGTCGGTGGGAACACTTTGATAAGGGTTGTGGAAAACGCCGCTAACTTCACAAAATATTTGTTCCCAAAAAGCCAAGCCAAACAAGGTGTTCATCAGCGCGTTTTCCACAAAATGCACCTCGGACCATTGTCCGCTAAGGTACTGTGCGACGTCGCGCTCGACAGAAGCGCTTTGCGGGATAGTGAGCTGCATCTCATCAAAGGTATCGCGTGTCTTGGGACGCTTCGCTCCCCCTATTTTTCGAAGCACTCTGGCCTGAATTCGTTGAGCCGTCTCTAATTCAGCTTCACATAAAGGGTCAGCTTGCATATCCGTGCAAAGCTTTGCCGCATTTTCCCAGTCACCGTTCGACTCGCAGATGCGCGCCATGCGCTCGCGCGCAGGGTGATTTTTGCAGTGCCGGTAAACCTCCAAGGCAAGCGCAGTGCTGGCGCATCGCTCCAATTCTCTTGCCACCCGAAGGCACAAACGTTCCCAGCGCCGAACACTGGAATCATGTTCAATGGTCGTATTGAGGATCTGCTCGGCGAGAGCTACGATTTCATCGCGTCGATCCAATTTCGGAACTTGGTAATAAACATCACTCACTACTCGACATGCCAGATATTCCTCAATGGCAGCTCGTGATTCAAAGAAGCGCTGGTTGCGATCCAGAACATAGGGATAGTAAGTCATCAGTCCTAAATCGCTAAGTACAAAATCAGTCAGACTCTGATACCCATTGCCAAAAAACAATAGCTGCAATAGATCGACAAATTCTCTTCCATGGATCAGCAGCAAGTCGCCATCTATGACAGCAAAAATGCAGTCGTAGTGGGCTTGGGATGTCAGCCCCAGAGCTTGGATACTCTCGAGTAGCTGCTCTTTACGGCATTGGCTGGGGATATCCAGTCGTTTCCCGAAAGCCGTTAGCAGCTCCGATTTAGTGCACAGACTTGCCAGGTCAGAAACCGAACAGCTTTCGACATTTGATGCCAGGCCTCGGGCAATGAGCGCATGCACTGGCATGTAGAGATCGCCTATTTCTTCATAGCGGAGTTTCGCTAATCTAAAAACCGGACCGACGCGACACACTAATCTGACAAACAAACACTGCGAAGCGTGATCCAAAGCTCGTATCTTGCCGAGGAACCTGTGCTCGTCGGCAGTGAGTAAATCTGCATACTGTGCTTCGACCGTGTCACACAGTACAAAAAAATTGTCCCTGTAGTAATGCGGCACGAGTTCCGGCACGGCGTTAATATTTGAAACTGTGGCCATGGAACTAATCCGAAAATCGTTGAGTTGTTGAACAGTAATATACTAATGGATGTCGACAGCGCTGTCCCGACTGTTCCAATGTCGCGCTGTACCGAAGCCCTCTTTTCGGGCATTCTTCATGGCAATAAGTAAAATACAACTTAACCTCCAGAAACGACCTCGGATTAAATCGTCGATTGTAGTTGACGCAGGAGCAGCAGATCTTGAACGACCCCAAGCAGCCACAATTACAGCTCAATCTGGCCCTTGCGCTGTGCCCCATCATTATTTTAGTGGCACTGCTGGCCTGCTCTGTCTACTTGTTTGGCTCGGACGCGTCCTACGGCGCAAACCAAATCGCCCTGGTAATGGCAACCTGCGTTGCGGCGCTGGTAGGTCGCAGGCTTGGGCTGCCGTGGAAGACAGCCCAAGAGGGCATCATTATGGGTATCGGAGTTGGCTTGGGGCCTACGCTGATATTACTTTCTGTGGGAATGCTAATCGGCACATGGATTTTAAGCGGTACCGTTCCCACAATGATTTACTACGGCGTGCAATTTCTCAATCCAGCCATTTTTTACGCTGCAAGCGCGCTCATCTGCGCCATGGTTGCAATCAGCATTGGCAGCTCCTGGACGGTAGCGGGAACATTGGGAATAGGGCTAATGGGCATCTCAAGCAGCTTTGAGCTCTCACCGGCCATCACCGCCGGAGCAATCATCTCCGGTGCCTATTTCGGAGACAAACTTTCCCCGATGTCCGATACCACCAACCTTGCCTCAGCGGCAACGGGCGTTGATTTATTCGACCACATTCGCCATATGCTGTGGACTACAATTCCCAGCTTCACAATAGCGCTCGTTATATTCGCACTCATCGGTAGCTCAGACGCATCTACCCCCGACGAGATAGAAGCACTTAAGCAGAGCATGCTCAACGAATTTAATCTCGGAGTTCACCTACTCCTGCCCCTGGTGGTAATGCTGGTACTCATTTACAAGCGCTTCCCAGCGTACCCCTCTATCGTCATTAGCGCCCTGACTGGAGCCGTATTTGCGTTGGTATTTCAACCCGATTCGGTAGTCATGCTAGCGGGCGATGTAGAGGGCTTGAGCAAACCTTTTGTTTTGATGAAAGGTATTTGGATCAGTCTGTTTGATGGATACAGCTCCACCAGCGGCAACAAATTTCTCGACGACTTGCTGAGCAAGGGCGGCATGAGCAGTATGCTCAATACGGTTTGGCTGATTATCTGCGCTTTGGGATTTGGCGGTGTGATGGAAAAAACAGGGATTCTTCAGTACTTGCTCAACCTTGCGCTGAAAGGTGTGAAGAGTAATGGATCGCTAATACTCACCACTGTTGGCACTTGCATCAGCACCAATATTCTCGCGGCAGATCAGTTTATTTCAGTTGCACTGCCGGGCAGAATGTTCAAAGACGAATATCAGCGTCGAGGTCTATCGGCGCTAAACCTTTCTCGCACCTTGGAAGATTCTGCGACGCTGACCTCTGCACTCATTCCCTGGAACACGTGCGGGGCTTATATGTCAGCCACCCTGGGTGTCGCGACCTTTAGCTACGCACCCTTCGCATTTTTCAATTATCTATGCCCTCTGATCGCCGTCATCTACGGCTTTAGCAATATTGCTCAAAAGCCTCTCGAAGAGGATATTGAGCCCACGGTAGAGCAGACAAAAGCAGATCTAGTGTGAGTTCTTCTGTGGTGCAAGATTCAGCACAGTTGTGGGATCACCCCGAACCCTTCATTTTTGAAACTTCGGTAAAGCCCGAAGATATCGACGGACTCAATCACACCAACAATACGGTCTACGTAAAATGGTGTGAGCAGGTGGCCTGGGCGCACTCGGTTTCTCTGGGACTGGATCTGGATGCCTACCGCGCAGTGGATCGCGCCATGGTCATCACTTACAGTGAGTATCACTATCTTGCCGCCTCACACGAGGGGGAGCAGGTTGCAGTGGCTACCTGGATTACGCAGTGGGACCGAAAATTAACCATGGTGCGGGAGTTTCAGGTGATTCGTCACAGCGATGGCGCAACATTGCTGCGCGCCGGGATGCGGTTTGCCTGCATCGAGTTATCCAACGGACGACCGCGCAGACTACCCCAGCAATTTATTGATGGTTACGGACCAGCAGTGCTGACCCAGCAGAGCGAGCAGTAACAGTCTCTCGCTCAAGCAGTCAGCAACGACTCCAATCAAATGTAAGTACCTCGCGGATATCACGCGTATTGGTCGCAACCATCAACAAACGGTCAATCCCAAGCGCGACACCACTACACGCTGGCAAGCCGTGATCCATTGCCGCTAGAAGTAACTCATCCAGAGGTCGCACCAATTGCCCAAGCTTTTTACGCCGGACATTGTCGGCGACGAATCGAGCTCGCTGCTCTTTCGCATCGGTCAATTCACAATATCCGTTAGCAAGCTCTAGCCCATTGATGTAGAGCTCGAAACGCTGCCCAACGTCTACTCCTCCCGAGGACACTATTTGCGACAAAGCAGCTTGGGACGCCGGGTAATCGTAGACAAAGCACATCCCCAGTTCGGCGATTGCGGGCTCTATCAAGTGACTCATCAACAAGTCCAGCCACAAATCGCGATCGGTCGAACGAAAATTGACTTCAATCTGGTCCCGAGCGAGGCTCTCAAGGTCAGCATTCGAGGCGACAAAGGGATCAATTTTTAGGAACTCCAAAAATAGCTCGCGATAACTAAAACGCCTGATCTCCTGCACACCCAGGGCGCCCTGCACCAGCTGCCCAAGCGCCTCCATCATCTGGTGGTGATCAAATCCAGGCTGATACCACTCCAATAAAGAAAATTCTGGATTGTGGCGGCTCCCAGCCTCTCCATCTCGAAATGCTTTGGAAATTTGATAAATCGAACCGATGCCAGTCGATAGCATCCGCTTCATCGCGTATTCAGGGGAAGTTTGCAGGTACCTTTGCTTATCGACGGAACTGCCTCTAGACACACAAAGAGGCTCTATTGCGGGATCGGTCACTCCCGTTGCGCACAGCAACGGAGTCTCAACTTCAAGTATATGACGTGCGAGAAAAAAAGCGCGGATGTTTGCTAACAGTGTTGCTCTGGCTCGAAGAGCACTCTGATTTGCACCGGGCGTCCAGCTGGGCAGATCAGGACTTTCCTGCACGCCCCTGGTACTCCCCGGTGCGAGTATCGATTCGGATGACCTCACCCTGATTCAAAAACAGCGGCACTCGAACAACTGCACCCGTGCTAAGAGTGGCGGGTTTCGAGCCACCCTGAGCAGTGTCTCCCTTTAGACCCGGATCTGTTTCCACCACCTCCAACTCAACAAAGTTGGCTGGGGCCACCGACAAGGGTGTGCCATTGAACAGGGTGACGTCATAAGTATCCTGCTCCTTCAACCAGAGCTTGGCATCTTCTATCGCATTGGCATCTGCCTGATGCTGCTCAAAGGTATTGGGTTCCATGAAATACCAAAATTCACCATCGGTGTAGAGGTATTCCATACTCTGTTCCATGACGTCAGCAGCTTCAATGTTATCGCCAGACTTGAAGGTTCTCTCCCATACGCGACCCGTCTTCAGATTGCGCAATCGCACGCGAGCGAAAGCCTGACCCTTACCCGGCTTTACAAATTCATTTTCAAGGATGCTACAGGGATCTCCGTCCAACATTACTTTCAGACCCGAGCGGAAATCATTGGTAGAATACGCCATTACTCTCTCTTTTTGCTGATCTACAAAGGCGGCCAATGATACCCCACACTGATGCTCAATGGCAGACCTTACCTTGGCAGGTGGAAATGCGGAACGCCATTCGAAGTTCAGCTGAACTGCGGGAATTCCTGGCACTGGAACACGATGATGCCTTCGAGGACAGCTGTGCCGCAAAGGACTTTCCGGTACTCGTACCCAAGCCATATGCCCGGCGCATGAAACCGGGAGACCCACACGACCCTCTGCTGTTGCAGGTACTGGGGTCAGGCGCTGAATTATCCAGCCCTTCGGACTACGCCCTGGACCCCTTACAGGAAGGGGACAAAAATCCTCTACCAGGACTGATACATAAATATCATGGACGAGTACTGCTGATTGCGGCCTCGGGTTGCGCCGTAAACTGTCGTTATTGCTTTCGGCGTCATTTTGACTACAGCGCAAATAGCCCCTCCAGAGCACATTGGCCGGATACCTTAAGCTACATCGAAAAAGACTCAAGCATCAGCGAAGTGATTCTCAGTGGCGGTGATCCGCTGTTATTGCCCGACAACATTATCGCCGAACTGATCGGACAGATTGCATCTATCGGGCATATCAAGCGATTGCGTATACACACCCGCCTCCCTGTTGTACTGCCCGCCAGAATAACCCCTGAGCTGTGTGAAATACTTTCAGAATCACGATTCAGGCCTGTGATGGTCATTCATTGCAACCATCCCAATGAAGTGGATGATGCCTTGCGCGACGCGATCGATCACTTAAGCAGTGCCGGCGTCACAGTGCTGAACCAATCTGTACTATTGGCCGGTGTAAACGATGATCCACAGTGTCTGGCCGAGCTCAGCGAGGCGCTTTTTGAAACGGGGGTTATGCCCTACTATCTACACATGCTCGACAAAGTGCGAGGCGCAGCGCATTTCGCGGTACCCGAGGCTCGCGCACTGGACATATATCGCCAACTTATCAGCCTCAGCTCAGGATATTTGGTTCCGAGACTAGTAAGGGAGTGCCCCAACCAGCCCTCCAAGGTACCCCTTTCACCCTATTAGAGAGATTGCAGTGGAAAAAACCGTGGTGAATGCGATATTCTTAGGTGCTGTTAGCCACAAAATGCTAACCCTGGATAGAGCCAAGGCAACATGATAAATAGCGCGCCAATAAAACTCCGTATACCAGAGCAGGATCTGGAAGATTTCTCGTTATTTGATTTGACGGCCGATGCAGCAATACTCTGGGCACGGAGCCTCCGTGTTGCCAACACCAAGGCGGTGGTGCAGCAACTCAGACAGGCGATAGAGGATCTGAATCGGCTTGTGATATCTCCGGATGTCCGCTTTGGCATTATGGAGGCGTTGAGGCCAGGCCTGCACATCGGGTTGGCCGCGCTTACCAAGCGTTTTCTCAATCAACCGCTGGTGCTCCCTGAAGAGCCCAAGCAAATGTCTGAACTGGCCAGTACGCTTTACCGCTTGGCCACAACGGCTTATACCATCGTCGCTCTTCAAGCGATTAATCAGCGGGACAGTCTCCAGAACGTTAATCCCGCCAGACTGGTTTGCGAGTCTTTACAGCGAGCCGTCGGTTTTGCTGGCCGCAAAATACTGCAAAGCTATCAGCTGTATCAACCCATTGAGTCACAGGGCTGGCTCGAGCTACACCAACTGTATGCGCTGGCGGAACGCCAACAATTGGCCGATCTCCTTGTCTCCGATAACCTTCACGGAGATAGCACCATTAAGAATGCCTATCTTAGAGCGATAATGCTGTCGTGCTGCAAGCCAAACCAGCTGCGTCAAACCGATTTGGCCGGGATCTTTCGCGGACTGCTTGATTGGAGTGGATCGATAAGTTTAGGGCGCGAAGATAGCGCTCTGTTTCAGGTCAACTTGGGCAGAGATCAAGCCCCTATTTACAGCGCGCTTATATCGGCTGCTTCCGGGCCAAACTATCGCTCTATCGACACCAGCGAGCTTCTTAAGCGCCTAGAGAGTTTAAAGAATACCGATGACCACACTCGCCTGGTATTCGACAAAGACACTTCCCTCTCAGCCAATATGCTGGATCACTTGACAGACTCACTCGGTACTATGTCGAAGCGAAACTTTGCTCGCGATAGCTCGGAAAGTACCTTGTGGATAACGCTGGGACTAACCAATGCACACTATTTTATTGCCGGGGGCCTCACCTTAGACCAGCTTATCTACGGCGCGCAGAACGATGAAAACGAGCAGAGCAAATCAAATCCGTTTATGGAGCCCGTAAAAAAACAAGACTCATGGGAACAGGTCAACCCTCATGCGAATTCAGACCGGGACAACGACAACTACCACGTAGAGGAGGTGTTTGTAGACGCCACCACGATGGCCAACCTCGAACATCGAAAACCCGAATTATCAGCGCGTGAACGACATCAGGCCTTCGCCGTGAAAATGATAGACGCCAGTCCCGGTGGATATTGTGTGGAGTGGTCCAAGGAGCTCCCAGGCGACATTAAGGCCGGAGACATTGTCAGTATTCGAGATTATGAAAATGCAGAGTGGGTTGTCGCCGTTACGCGGTGGGTGAGCCAGTTACAAAACGCCCGAACCCTGGTCGGTGTTGAACTGTTGAGCCCCAAGGCGATGCCTTACGGCGCCAAAGTTTTGCAGACCACCGGCCAGGAAATCGAGCCGATTCGCGTGCTGCTGCTGCCCGAAATCAAATTAGTCGGACAACCGCATACATTGATCACCCCTAGGGTTGGACTAAAAGAACGACAGAAAGTCAGCTTGATAAGAGAGGGCGAACAATTCTACGTCCAACTGGTGCGCCAGGTAGCAGCTACCTCCAGCTACGTTCAGTTCGACTTCCGCTATATCAAACTCTTAGAAGATGTAATCGCCGAGGATAAGGCCGGCCCGCTAAGCGCTGCCTATGATTCCCTGTGGACAAATATTTGAGACAGGACTAATACTCCTCGTTCTCTGCATAGCGATCCGAAATACCCAGCAAGTACAATATAGCATCTAGCCCGAGCGTAGATATTGACTGCTCAGCAGACTGCTTGACCAATGGCTTGGCTCTAAAAGCAATACCCAATCCTGCAATACTGAGCATGGGAAGATCGTTCGCACCATCTCCCACTGCAATGACCTGCTGCAGATCGATGCCTGCTTCGCCTGCCAGCTGCCGCAACAATGCCGCCTTGCGCGCACCATCGACAATTTCTCCGCGGACCTGCCCGGTCACGACCCCGTCGACGATATCCAGGTCATTGGCATAGATATAGTCAATACCAAGCTTCTTTTGGAGATACCGAGCGAAGTAGGTAAAGCCCCCAGAAAGGATTGCGGTTTTGTAGCCCAGGGCCCTCAGCGTCGCAATGAGGTGCTCCGCACCCTCAGTAATCTTTAGGTTCGCCGCAACTTCAGCCAATATGGAACTGTCCAAACCTTGCAACAGCGCAACACGAGCCCTGAAGCTTTCGGAGAAATCCAATTCTCCTCGCATAGCGCTTTCTGTAATGGCGCTCACCTGCTCACCTACCCCGGCGGCTTTAGCAAGCTCATCTATTACCTCGGCCTCAATCAAAGTTGAATCCATGTCAAAGGCCACTAGTCGGCGATTGCGCCGATACATATTGTCTTGCTGAAAAGCCAGATCGACATCTAGCGCCCCCGCTACCTCCAGTAGATCCCGACGAAAAACATCAACATCCAGCAGCCTTCCCCGAACGGAAAATTCCACGCAAGCTTTGCTGAGCGCAGGCAATTCTCCGAGGGGAATTCTTCCCGAAAGGCGGCTGATCCCATCAATATTGAGTTCATGTCGAGCCACCACGGCAGTCACCTGTGACAGTTGACTGGCGGTAAGCTTGCGAGCCAGTAGTGTAATGATGTATCGGGCTCGCCCCTGACCACCAACCCAGTGTTCATAGCTGTCGGGGCTAATGTCACGAAATCGGGATTTTAGCCCTTCCGATTTAGCGAATTCAGAAATGGCTGCAACGACGGCCGGGCGATCCTGCTCCAGCGGCACCTCAACGAGCACCCCAATCGTCAAGCTATCGTGAATAACAGCCTGGCCGATGTCCAACACGTTAACATCACGCTGGGCCAGCAAAGCGGTAATGTTGGCAGTGAGTCCAGGTTGGTCTGCACCTGAAATAGTAATCAATAGAATGTCGTTCACAACAGTTACCGCAAATCATCGAGATGCCTATTCTACCCGCTGGCTGAGATCACTGGAAATCTGTTCGCAAAGATCGGAAATTGTACCCAATTGATTCGAAACAATAGCCGCCCGAACAAGAGGTCTGGTTTATACTGGTCGACTCTAAATCATAAAATGACCTATGGCCGCGTGTACAATACCATTCGCAATTTAAGGCTCTCGCAACAACTGGCGATTATCGCATTCGGACTCTGTCTCGCCATCGGCATGGCGTTGGTTGCACTGGCGGCAACTTCCAGCAAACACATGCAGTTAGCGCAGCAGGATATCTACGGGGCCGCGCTGGCCCAACAAATTTCCACGCGAGTGACCGCTGCACTGGAGTCAGGAGATCTGCTAAGTGTAAAAGCCTCCCTCGAGCAGTTTGTGGAGACCACCCCAACACAGGAGGCTGCCATCTTTGATATCGAAGGCAATCCACTGGGTCAGGCGGGCTCCTATCTGGGCCATAGCCCACTGCAGTATCAAGCGCAAGTTAAAATAGGCGGCGACACCGCTGGCCATGTGCAAATCACACTGGGTATCGACCAGGCGGTGGCCGCTCATCGACGCTTTGTCTTCACGCTATTGGGGTTGGCGATTCTGCTCGCTTTGGCGGCCTACGGTGCAATTCGTAATCTAGGACAGCGGCTGTCGAGTCAACTCACCACCCTCAGTGACGCGATTACCCTTGAACCGTACACCAGCTCCAGCCCAACAATAGTATCGCGCAACGAAATAGATCAGCTCAAAAACAGCATCAATGCGCTGCCAATGGACTTATTACGCGCGCGAAAATCGGTGACACCAGCACATGAAAACTACCGGGCGACTGCGGTGTTATACCTTCAGCTTAACTCCCTGGTGGATTATGTAGACACCCTGGATCAGCACTCACTGCAGCGCTATACGGATAGGCTTCATCAGATAGTGTATGGCGCGGCTGGATTTTATTCAGGCGATTTACAGGTGGTACGGCAATTTGGTCTTGCGGTGTATTTTAGCGGTAAAAGCCCCGCCGGAAGCTCGGTATTCAGGGCCGCGTCCTGCGCCTGGCTGGTTCGCGAACTCAGCGCGGAGCTGGAAAAAAAATTGCCCGTATCCATGTCAGTTGCGATGGCCATTTCCCAGAGCGAAATGGGAGTGGGCGACGAAAGGGATATCTACCCAGGCCTATATCTACAGCACACGCTGGATGAACTACAGGCTATATGCGCGCTCAAACCTCCAAACATTTTGTTGGCGCCCAAAGCCTGTGAGGATGTTGACATTGCTGGCCGTGTAGAGTTTCGGGAAACGGAACTTGAAAACTACCAAATGCTGGTAGACTTTGAAGGCCCATATCGAGATTTACTGGAGCGGCAATTGCGACTTATATGGAAACGCCTTACGGAGCTTTCGAAGAAATAAACCTTCGCACTATCACTCCGGGCTATCGCTCCGGGCTATTCCTCAACCTCCATGCTATCTACCTTCTGAAACCCTCTCGGCAGCTTGTTGCCGCGTCTGCCGCGCTCACCGCGATAGTGTTCGAGGTCCGAGAATTTCAGTTTGTGATGCCGTTTACCCGCCTTCACAATCAACGTGTCGCTTTGGGTAACAACTTGCACGGCCACCATAAACTCCTCACGGCTTTGAACCCGGGCGGTTGGAATGCCTATAATTTTATTGCCTTTTCCCCGGGCCATCTGCGGTAAATCGGCCAGAGGAAATATCAGCATGCGCCCCTCATTGGAAACTGCAGCAACCCAGGCATCTTCAACAGTGGCTATTGGGGCCGGTTGCATTACTTCGCCTCCCTTGGGAAGGGAGAGGGCAGTTTTACCAGCGCGATTTTTGGTTTTTAAATCTCCGAGCTTGGCGACAAAACCATAGCCGGCATCGCTGGCCAACAAGTACAGGTCTTCGTCCGAACCCATCATCAAACCTTCGAAGCTTGCTCCGGAGGGTGGATTGATGCGTCCCGTGGCCGGCTCTCCCTGGCCTCTTGCGGAGGGTAAATTATGCGAGCTAAGTGTGTAGGCGCGGCCTGTTGAATCCAAAATTATTGTCGGCTGATTACTGCGGCCACACACCGACATTTTAAAATTGTCCCCGGACTTATAGCTCAGCGCTAATGGATCAACATCGTGCCCTTTGCCCGCACGAATCCAACCTTTCTCAGACAGAACGACGGTGATAGGATCAGCTGAAACCAGTTCTAACTCACTAAATGCTTTGGCCTCGTCGCGCAGAACAAGAGGCGACCGCCTGTCGTCGCCATACTCCTTAGAGACAGCGATCAGCTCATTCTTAATCAAGGTTTTCAGTCTAGCCGCACTCCCGAGGATTTTATTAAGCTCATCTCGCTCTATAGCAAGATCGTCTTGCTCACCCCGAATCTTCATCTCTTCGAGCTTGGCAAGATTCCGTAACTTCAGTTCCAGGATAGCCTCAGCCTGCGCATCGGTGATATCAAAGCGCTCCATCAAAGCCGGCTTTGGCTTATCCTCCGTGCGAATAATGTGAATGACTTCATCGATATTTAAAAACGCAATGAGATACGCTTCCAACACATGAAGACGCTTTAAAACCCTCTCTAGGCGATACTCGAGCCTACGACGTACTGTACCCGTTCTAAAACTCAGCCACTCTTTCAGAATGCGATCGAGCCCTTTAACACCCGGTCGGCCGTCTATTCCTATTACGTTTAGATTGACGCGATAACTGCGCTCTAAATCTGTACTGGCGAACAGATGACTCATCATGGCTTCGAGGTCAACCCGGTTGGATCTTGGAATAATAACTAACCGAGTCGGATTCTCATGGTCTGACTCGTCGCGCAAATCCGCCACCATCGGTAGTTTTTTGGCCTGCATTTGATGGGCAATCTGCTCGAGCACTTTAGAGCCTGACACCTGATGCGGCAGCGCGTTAATCACTACATCGCCACCCTCTTTTTCCCAAACAGCACGCATTCTCAACCCGCCACGACCACTTTCATAAATAGCGAGGATATCCTCTACAGGCGTTATGACTTCGGCAGACGTGGGAAAGTCAGGGCCTTTCACAAACTCGCATAATTCTCGGACCGTGGCCTTGGGGTTTTCAAGCAGGTGAATAGTCGCTGCAACCACTTCACGCAAATTGTGTGGCGGCACATCCGTCGCCATGCCGACGGCAATACCGGTGGTGCCATTCAACAGAATATTGGGTACCTGAGCGGGCAGGACTGTAGGCTCATCCATTGTGCCGTCAAAGTTAGGGCTCCAATCGACCGTGCCCTGCCCGAGCTCGGCCAGTAGTACTTCTGCGTAGGGGGTTAACCTCGACTCGGTATAGCGCATTGCGGCGAATGATTTTGGGTCGTCAGGAGAACCCCAGTTTCCTTGGCCGTCGACCAGTGGGTAGCGATAGCTGAAGTTTTGGGCCATCAATACCATGGCTTCATAGGCGGCACTGTCACCATGAGGGTGAAACTTGCCGATAACATCGCCAACGGTGCGCGCCGACTTCTTAAACTTGGCGGTTGCTTTGAGCCCCAATTCGCTCATCGCATAGATGATTCGTCGCTGCACGGGTTTAAGGCCATCGCCAACATGGGGAAGCGCACGATCCAAAATGACGTACATGGAATAATCGAGATAGGCCTTTTCGGCGTACTGCTTCATCGACACCTGCTCGATGCCGTCTTGATCGATTTCTACAATATCAGACATTACATTACTGGTCCGTGTGGGAATATTACGATTGAAAAAGCCCCGCTATCGGAGCAGATATACGCCTTATCAATTTTTGAATGCTAAACCTGACGACCCTATCTGAGGTTACTGCTCATGCCTACCAACTGCTCATTGAGATTGACGATAGAGTTCGCCATATCAGTTAGCAAGCTGTGAATTGTCGCCGGATTATTACGAATCAAATCTTGGAATTGCTCGCGCGGAACCTTCACTACGGAGCACTTGGTCTGCGCTCTAACCGTGGCACTGCGATCTGCATGAGTGAGCGCTGCCATGGCGCCAAAAATTTCGCCCTCTGCAATTCGTCCTACGCTCACACCATCAACAGAGACTTCTGCCACTCCGCTGGAAAGGTTGAATACATAATCGGCACGATCGCCCTCACGAATAATAGTTTCACCCGGCTCGTAGATTTCAAACCCTGGTGTGGGCGGATTGTCTTCATCAATATTTGAGGCCGATATCCGCAGCATTAGACCAGAGTAGGTAATCAACAGGCGCGTCCATATCTTAACCGCCTCGGGTTCGTCAAAAACCCGGCGCATAAACTCCAAAGCCGGGTAGCTTCTCAGCGAAGCGCCCGTATCACTGCCAAAGTAAACCGTGGATTCATGATCAGAAGTACCGGTGATGTCAGGCAACAGGATCTCGCCCTGTTCCAGAATATAAACGGTTCGATTGTGGTATCGAGCCGACAACGACCCTGCTTCGACAACGTATAAAGTACCGCCATCAAACCCCATAAAATTCCCCGTGATTGTGGTTGCCACATCAACGGTGACGGGGGGGATTCTCACAATATCCAGCAGTGCTTCTACCAGATTTCTGTACTGCTTGCTGAGGAAGGTAAAATCATCCGCGAGCTCGACATTCGCTAGCATCGACAGTTCCCTATACAGTATTGCCCTAAAAGACGGAGCCGCAATAAAAGACGAGCCACGCGGCGCTGCATCGATGCCAATGTATCGATCGCCAAAACATAAGTGCCGTTACAAACCATCCAATATCTACCCTGCGGATCTTTGTCTTACATAGTAACAACTTATTCTCTGCGGGAGAACAATAACCCCCGCGGTTAAACCACGCCAGACTACCACTTGAGGTCGCTTGCGCGTACTATCTCGCGACCCGAAACCAAACAAAGTTACAAAAATGAAAATCACCAAAGATAGCGTCGCCAGCTTCCACTACACGCTCACCGACGAGGCAGGCATTGAGCTGGAGACCTCTCGCGACTCCCAGCCGACGGTCTATCTCCATGGTCACAAAGGCATTCTTCCCGCTCTGGAAGCACATCTGGCAGATAAAGCCTCAGGCGATGTTATACAGGCTATTCTTGGGCCAGAGGAGGCTTATGGGGCAAAACAGGAAGAAAGTATTACACGGGTCCCTGTTAAGCATCTTATCTACAATGGCAAGCTTCGCCCGGGTATGGCGGTTCACCTGAATACCAGCAAAGGCCGCCAACCCGTTACTATCGCCAAAGTAGGTCGCCACAGTGCAGATATCGATACAAATCACCCCCTGGCAGGGAAGACCCTGCAGTTTGACATTGAAATTGTCGAAGTAAGGGCGGCCACTGTCGATGAATTGAGCCATGGACATGCCCATGGGCCCGGCGGACATCAGCACTAGGCATGGAGTTCAACTGGGAAATTTCAGCATTTGATGCCCTGAGCAACAACAGCCTCTATCAAGCGATGCGCCTGCGGCAGGAAATATTTGTGGTTGAGCAAAACTGCATCTACCCCGACCTGGACGGCCTGGACCAAAATTCTACGCACATGCTTTGCTGGAAGGGGGAGGACCTACTGGCCTACCAACGCTGCCTGCCACCGGGGCTGAGTTATCCCGAAAGCTCGCTGGGAAGAATCGTGGTTGCGCCATCCGGTCGCGGCCATAAGCTGGGAAGAGAACTGGTGCAGCGAGGCATAGACCTCAATATCAAACAATGGCCCAACAGCGACATTAAAATCGGTGCACAGGCGTATCTAACGTTGTTTTACGAAGGGCTGGGATTCGTCGCGCTGGGTGAGGCGTACATTGAAGACGGAATTGCGCATGTCCACATGCTGCGCAAAACAGTCACATCTCAAGAAGAAACGTAACCGGGCCATCGTTAGTCAAACTGACGCTCATGCCGGCACCGAATTCTCCTGCAGCAACATCTCCATGGCGTGACCGCAACTCGCGCAGCATGTAATCGTAGAGTATCAGCGCATCGGCAGGCGCAAGTGCGCCAGAAAAACTGGGGCGCAAGCCCTTTTGCGTGTCGGCGGACAAGGTAAATTGCGAAACCAGCAGAACCCCGCCCTCGACCTCTACCACACTGCGGTTCATCCTCGCTTCATCATCGGCAAATATTCGGTAGGCGAGCAGCTTGTCCAGCATTTTGTCGGCCAGGACACGATCATCGCCCTTCTCGAAACCGACAAAGACAAGCAGACCCTTCTCAATTCGCCCCACACATTCGAAATCGACCTCAACAGCGGCCTGGGTTACACGTTGCAAGAGGGCCTTCACAGACCAAAGCTAACTTTGAACACCACAGATGAAGTCAAAAATGAAAGATCTGAGCGCTCTAAACTCGTCCAGCTCGGCGACGTTCATGCTCCTGCAGAAGCTTCTTGCGCAGACGAATACTGGTGGGAGTCACTTCAACGAGCTCGTCGTCTTCAATGAATTCCAAAGCCTGCTCCAGCGTGTGCCGAATAGGTGGAGTCATCACCAGGTTTTCATCGGTACCGGCGGCCCGAATGTTGGTCAACTGCTTGGCCTTTGTCGGATTCACGGTCAAGTCATTATTGCGACTGTGCAGCCCGATAATTTGGCCTTCATAGACATCAACATTGGGATCAATGATCAGACGTCCACGATCCTGCAGAGTAAACAGCGAGTATGCCAGGGTCTTGCCCTTCATAATTGAAACCAACACTCCGTTCATGCGATGCACTATTTCGGCATGCTTAACCGGGCCATAGTGATCAAATACGTGGGTCAGAATACCGCCGCCAGAGGTTAGCGTAAGGAACAGCGAACGGAAACCGATGAGCCCACGAGCGGGTATAATGAACTCAAGTCGCACACGGCCTTTGCCATCGGGAACCATATTTTTCAGCTCCGCTCGGCGCATGCCCAGCTCTTCCATCACCGAGCCCTGATGCTGATCTTCGCAGTCAATAACCAGCTGCTCGTAGGGCTCTTGCAAAACTCCATCGATTTCTTTCTGAATCACTTCCGGGCGCGACACGCCCAGTTCAAAACCCTCTCGGCGCATGCTTTCGATCAACACAGAAAGGTGCAATTCTCCGCGACCGGAAACAACAAACTTATCTGGCGTATCGCCCTGCTCTACTCGCAGCGCAACGTTGTGTATCAGCTCTCTATCAAGACGCTCTCTGATGTTGCGGGATGTGACGTATTTGCCTTCTTTACCGGCAAAAGGCGAATCGTTCACCTGAAAGGTCATGCTCACGGTCGGTTCATCTACGGACAGCGCCGGCAGCGCTTCTATATGAGCCGGGTCGCATATAGTATCCGAGATATTCAGACCATCGATACCAGTGACGCAAACAATATCACCGGCCTCAGCGGATTCAACATCAATACGCTCCAAACCAAGATAACCCATAACCTTCAAAATACGGCCATTGCGGGTCGAGCCCTCACCATCGACAACCGTAACCTGTGTACTGGGAGTTAGCACGCCACGGGTGATGCGGCCTACGCCGATGACGCCCAGGTAGCTACTGTAATCCAGGGCACTGATCTGCATTTGCAACGGGCCGTCAGAATTAACCTTGGGCGCCGGCACTTTTTCGATCACCGTTTCAAACAGTGGCGTCATATCGGTGGCCATATCTTCATGATCCAGGCCCGATATACCCAGGATAGCCGATGCAAAAATAATCGGGAAGTCCAGCTGTTCATCGGTAGCACCTAAGCGATCGAACAGGTCGAACATCTGGTCTACAACCCAATCAGGGCGCGCACCTGGACGGTCGATTTTGTTGACCACAACAATAGGGTTTAGCCCCTGCTCGAAGGCTTTCGAGGTCACGAAACGAGTTTGTGGCATGGGGCCGTCAACGGCATCTACCAGCAGCAGTACCGAATCGACCATAGACAGCACACGCTCTACTTCGCCTCCAAAATCGGCGTGTCCGGGTGTATCCACAATATTGATGCGATAGTCTTTCCACTGCAGCGCGGTATTCTTCGCCAGTATGGTAATTCCACGTTCGCGCTCCTGATCATTGGAATCCATGATCCGCTCAGCACCTTCGGCTCGGCGGTCAAGGGTGCCAGATTGCTGCAGCAGGCAATCAACCAGGGTGGTCTTGCCGTGGTCAACGTGGGCGATAATGGCGATATTTCGAAGCTTGTCGATCAAGGGATTACCTCAAAGGGAATAGTCGTACAAAAAAGGGCGAGGATTGTACCCTGAATACCGGGCCATGGGCAGCAGTACTGAGAACTATCCTGCGGTCTCAGGACGCGCAGACTTTAATGTCCAGATCAGACCCTTCATTGAAATGCCCAGCGCGCAGACTCTCCCTCAGCCAGCACACTAACTGATGCCCAGCAGCGTTACTTTTGAGCGCTATTTCTGAGAAGTACTTGACAACGAATTTCATAAAGTCCATAACGTTTGCGGCTGTTAGGCCACGTGTTGTATGGACTTTGACTGAACTTTAGCAAACTGGATGTGACAGCCTGCGGGCACGCACCAATAAGAAGCACTACTGAACTATATTGGTGCATAAATATTTTATGCTACATGGTTAAAAGCATAAACCCTATAGTATTCATGCGGTTACACTTTGCACTTTTTTGGCACATCTTTTGCAATTGGAGTATGTGACAGACTTTCTGGTGCCTTAAGTGCCTCAATCTTAACGGTTGAGCTCTTTATGCCCGTTTACAGACCCGGTGCAGGCCTTGGCCGCCCCAAAACGATCCCTTGGAGGACTTAGAATGTCAGAGCAGACTCTGAAGTTAATAGAAGAAAGTGAAGCGCGCTGGGTAGACCTGCGATTTACCGATACCCGTGGCAAGGAACAGCACGTTTCGGTGCCGTCCAAAGAAATATCTGAAGACTTCTTCGAAGGCGGCAAGATGTTTGACGGTTCATCAATTTCGGGCTGGAAAGGCATCAACGAGTCAGACATGATACTGATGCCGGATGACAGCACCTCTGTTTTAGACCCTTTTACCGACGAGACCACCATAATCCTGCGCTGTGACGTTGTTGAGCCAATGACCATGCAAGGTTATGAGCGCGACCCTCGCTCTGTCGCCAAACGTGCAGAAGAGTACTTGAAGTCTACCGGTCTTGGCGATATCGCATTCTTTGGTCCCGAGCCAGAGTTCTTTGTATTTGACGATGTGAAATGGCACTCTGAAATGAGTGGCGCTGGCTACAGCATTAACTCAGAAGAAGCGGCCTGGGCGTCAAACCAATCTTTCGACGATGGCAACATCGGCCACAGGCCTGGCGTTAAAGGGGGCTACTTCCCCGTACCGCCAGTCGATTCTCTGCACGATATCCGCGCGGCAATGTGCGGAGCCATGGAGCAAATGGGCCTGGATATCGAAGTACACCACCACGAAGTTGGCACCGCCGGACAGTGCGAGATTGGCGTTAGATTCAACACGCTGGTCAAGAAAGCCGACGAAGTTCAAATCCTGAAATACTGCGTACATAACGTAGCACATGCTTACGGCAAGACGTCTACTTTCATGCCCAAGCCCCTAGTCGGTGATAACGGCAGCGGTATGCACGTGCACATGTCTATCGCTAAAGATGGCGAAAACACCTTTGCGGGCGACGGTTATGCCGGTCTGTCTGAAACTGCGCTGTTCTACATAGGCGGCGTTATCAAGCACGCTCGTTCGTTGAACGCGTTTACCAATGCATCGACCAACTCTTACAAGCGTCTGGTTCCAGGCTTTGAAGCACCGGTAATGCTGGCCTACTCGGCCCGCAACCGATCTGCTTCTATCCGCATTCCTTATGAGCCAAATCCCAAAGGCAAACGTATTGAAGTTCGTTTCCCGGATCCCACTGCAAACCCTTACCTGGCATTTGCTGCCCTACTAATGGCTGGCCTCGACGGCATTCAAAACAAAATCCACCCTGGTGACCCTGCCGATAAGGATTTGTATGACCTGCCTCCTGAAGAAGGTAAGTTGATCCCCACTGTATCTTCCAGCCTTGAGATGTCGCTGGCGGCACTGGATGCAGACCGCAGCTTCCTAACGTCAGGTTCCGTGTTCACCGATGATATGATCGATGGATATATTGCGCTTAAGAGCCAGGAAATAGAAAGACTGAACATGACGACTCACCCGGTTGAATTCGACATGTACTACTCTCTGTAATCGTTCAATAAGCACTTCGATTAAGGTCCGCTCTGCGGGCCTTTTTTATGCTCGTTGCTGTTTCAGCTTTTCACCTTAAAAAACAGAGGCTAGAGCATCCCACCTGGTTTTTTGCTAATCTACAAGCAACCAAAAATAAGATGGATTGACTCATGACACGAATTTTATGCATTGCGCTGCTTATCTTGCCCGCATTGGTGTCAGCACAGATTTACAAAACAACTGACAAAAACGGTAACGTCGTGTACACAGACCAGCCCTCCAAAAGCGGTACCGCGCACGAAACTATAGAATTAAAGGAGACCAACACTGCCCCTCCACCCCCCGAAGTGGTGAGGCCAGCCCCTATAGCCGATACCGAATCCGAGGAAAAAAACTACGCAGTCGAAATAAGCTCCCCAACTCACGAGGCAACTATTCCCAACGGACCGGGAAATTTCCCTCTGGTCATATCGCTAGAGCCCGCACTTTCAGAGGGCGAAAGCCTGCAACTGTATCTGGACGGGGTTGCCCGAGGAGAGCCACAACACTCACTTGTATGGCAGCTTACCAATGTATTTCGCGGAGCACATGACCTAACGGTCAGCGTACTCAATGCTGATAACTCTCCTATCGCCACCTCAACTCCGGTTCGTGTTTACGTGTTTCGACCCTCTATAAATAACTAAGCCAAACGCGTGCACCACTAGACACTTGCAGCTAGAAAGCGCACCATAATGGTGCATCTAGTGGTGGTCTAACTTACCCTTTCGGCGTCATCCCGGCACAGCCACATTAAATGTAAGTACTTACATACACTTACGGCCCCTGAACAAAAGAAAGCCTTTCTTTCTGTGATGAATCACAACAATTGGCTTCAAAATTGCAGACGAGAGACGTAGGCCCCGAACAGTGGGCAACGATAGGGCAATATGCAGTATAAACAGGACATTCTGGACAATCTCAGCACAGGGATTATCACGCTTGATGGCTCGTTAACCGTCACAAGCCTGAACGCTGCTGCACAGGTGTTGCTGGAGCTGTCTGCCTCCAGAGCAATCGGCACACACGCCGCACAGTTGATCCTAAGAGACCGAGATTGGCTCACTAGCCTGGAACAGGGGCTTGAGCGCAATAGCCCACTGACTCGCCGTGGCGTGGCAATTGTTCTGCAATCGGGTCAAGAAATACACGTAGATCTCATCGTCAACCCGATCCCCATTCATGACGACAGCGGCATCAGGCTCATTGTGGAGTTACAAGCCGTGGACAGGTTCCTAAAGATTAGTCGGGAAGAAGGCATCATCCACGCTCAAGAAACAACGCGCACCGTCATTCGGGGGCTGGCCCACGAAATCAAGAACCCTCTGGGTGGTGTACGCGGAGCGGCGCAGCTTCTTGCTAAAGAGCTTCCCAGCGCGGAGCTAAAAGAATACACCCAGGTCATTATTCGCGAGGCAGACCGTCTCCGAGACCTTGTTGACCGGCTGCTTGGCCCAAACCACCAAATGTCTATAGAAGAACTGAATATTCACGAGATTCTGGAGCATGTGCGTAACTTGGTGGCAGCTGAATCGGGCAACAGCGCTACTATCGAGCGGGATTACGACCCGTCCATTCCCGAAATCCAGGGCGATCGCTCTCAACTAATACAAGTTGTGCTCAATATCATGCTCAATGCACTACAGGCGGCAAAAAACCCCGAAGACTGCACTATCACCGTGCGCACCCGAACCCAGCGTCAATTCACAATCGGCGCAATACGACATCGATTGGTAAGCCGGGTGGAAATTACGGACAACGGGCCGGGCATTCCCATGGATTTGCAACACGCTATCTTCGCTCCAATGGTGACAGGCAGGTCGAATGGCACCGGCCTGGGCTTGTCTATTGCCCAATCAATTGTCAATCGACACGGTGGCCTCATCCAATGCGAGAGCGAGCCGGGAAACACAACCTTTATCATTTACCTACCCATGGAAGTAAACAATGCGCGATAACACTAAGGTCTGGGTGGTTGATGACGACAGCTCTATCCGCTGGGTGCTGGAAAAAGCCCTCTCTCAGGCTGGAATCAATAATGCCAGTTTCGAAGACGGCGAACACCTGCTGGAGCGGCTAAGACACGAGCAACCTGATGTCATTATCAGCGATATTCGCATGCCTGGCATAGACGGGCACGAACTTTTGACAGTGATCATCGAGGCACATCCAAACCTCCCGGTCATCATCACCACCGCACACTCAGACCTCGAAAGCGCGGTTGCCTCCTACCAAAGAGGCGCCTTTGAGTATCTCCCCAAGCCCTTCGATATTGAAGAAGTCATTAGTATCACTGAACGCGCACTGGCACACGCTCAAGAAAAACGCGCTGAAACGCCTCCAAGGCAAGAATTGCCCCAGACCGAAATTATCGGTGAGGCACCTGCTATGCAAGAGGTTTTTCGCGCTATTGGCAGGCTCGCACACAGCAACATCACGGTTTTGATCAACGGTGAGTCCGGCACTGGCAAAGAGCTGGTCGCCCAAGCTTTGCACCGTCACAGCCCGCGATCACAGAAACCATTTATTGCACTCAACATGGCAGCTATTCCGAGAGATCTTCTGGAATCCGAATTATTCGGACACGAAAAGGGCGCTTTTACCGGGGCCAACACCAAACGCGAGGGCAGATTTGAGCAAGCCGACGGCGGCACACTATTTCTGGATGAGATAGGCGACATGCCCGCAGAAACACAGACTCGCCTACTGCGGGTATTGGCAGATGGGGAGTTTTATCGGGTCGGTGGCCATACTTCCATCAAGGTCGACGTGCGCATCATCGCCGCAACCCATCAGGATTTAGAGCTTCTGGTGCAACGGGGAGATTTTAGAGAGGATCTTTTTCATCGCCTCAATGTAATCCGCATCCATATACCCAAGCTCAGCGAGCGAAGAGAAGACATTCCTCGTCTCATGCAATACTTTTTCCAGGAGGCCGCCGAGGAATTGGGTGGAGAGCCCAAAGTATTGCTACCCAGCACAGAGAAATTCCTTTCAGAACTACCCTGGCCTGGTAATGTACGGCAATTGGAAAACACCTGCCGATGGATAACGGTAATGGCTTCTGGCCGGGAAGTGCATTTGGCGGATCTTCCTCCCGAGCTTGGGATACAGAGCGCACCAGGGGCAACAGATGATGAAAGCGAGTGGCGCGATCAACTGCACAAATGGGCAAGTAACGAATTAGTGCAAGGCAAGCACGACATATTGTCCGAAGCGGTTCCTGAGTTCGAACGCGTTTTGATTGAGGTGGCATTGGCGCACTCACAGGGGCGAAAGCGAAACGCGGCAGAATTACTCGGATGGGGCAGAAATACCCTGACCCGTAAGATGAAAGAACTGGAGATGCAGTAGCGGTAAACGCGTCAATCAGGCGCCGCCCTCAAAGCCCTGTTGTCGCCAGGCCTCGTAGCTGACAATGGCCACGGCATTAGACAGATTCAAGCTGCGACTGTTCTCCTGCATTGGAATACGCGCACGCATCTGAGGGGGAACCGACTTGAGAACATCGGTGGGCAGACCACTTGTTTCAGAGCCAAACAGAAGCACATCATCGGGCGCATAAACGATAGCGGCGTGATCAACCGTGCCCTTGGTGGTACAGGCAACGATACGGCGTCCGCCCATGCTTTCAAGAAATGCAGCATAATCGATATGTCGTGTAACGTTCGCCATATCGTGGTAATCCAAACCCGCCCGACGCACATTCTTTTCCTCGAGGCTAAATCCCAAGGGCTCAATCAAATGCAGCGCACAGCCATTATTCGCAACAAGACGAATAATGTTGCCCGTATTAGGGGCAATGCGAGGTTCGAAAAGCGCAATGTGAAACATAGGAACTCGTGTCAGGTTTACTCAGAAACAAGCAGCCCTGGGAGGCGTTTTACCTCAAGGATCTGCCCCTTGAACCGCCTGAGGTAAAACGCTTCCCAGGGCTGCGATCTAAAACGTTACTAGCTAAGAAAACTAGTGAGTAGCCGTCTCTGCCCCACCCTCAGCCGCCTGAGACTGCGCCTGAGCCAAAGCCTGCTGATAAAGCGCATCAAAGTTCACCGGCGCCAACATAACAGGAGGAAAGCCACCTTTCACACAAACCGAATCGATGTTCTCGCGTGCATAAGGGAACAAAATATTGGGCGCTGCTGTACCCAGAATACGGCGCAAATCCTCACCTTCAAAACCGGTGATAAAAAAGATTCCGGCCTGCTGCACTTCAACAAGGAAAGCCGTTTCCTCGTCAACTTTGGAAGTAATAGTGACCGTTAGAACGACTTCGTAGTTGCCCTGGTCATCAATCAGGTCGCTCTTGGTGTTGAGCTCAACATTCACTTTAGGCTGCCACTGCTTCTTGAAAATATTAGGGCTGGAAGGCGACTCAAAGGACAAGTCCTTCGCAAAAATGCGCTGCATTACAAATTGCTGCGGCGGCTTTTCATCGGTTTTAACTTCTTCGCCTGCTTGTACTTCTTCGTCTGCCATATTCGTATTCTCCGTAAACTAGTGAGTATTTATTCGTTATTGTTTGATAGAACTCAAGCTGCGGCTTAGCTCGCTTGCAGCATGGTGTCGAGCTGTCCCTGGCGGTTGAGCAGGTTCAAATCGTCAAAACCACCTATATGTGTATCCCCAATCCATATCTGTGGAACAGTATTGCGACCGCTGGCCTCAACCATTTGCTGTCGCAGTTCGTTGCGGCCGTCTACGGCGATATCCTCATAGGCGACATTCTTGTCATCGAGCAGGCTCTTCGCAGCCGTACAATAAGGGCAGAAACGAGTGCTGTACATTTTGACCTGATTTGACATGTTTATAGGCTACTTAACAGTTGGGAGTTGAAGATTGCCCCATTCCATCATGCCGCCACTCATCTTATAAACTCGCTCAAAACCATTGGCACGGAGCTGTTTACCGGCGGCACCGGATTGCTGACCCATCTTACACACTAAAATAATGGGGCTGCTTTTGTGCTTTTCAAGCTCGCCGATACGCGCCTCTACTTTGGTAGCGGGAATATTAAGCGCTTCTACAATATGGCCACCCTTATAAGCACTAGCATCTCGCAGGTCGAGGAATACGCCTTTTTCAGAATTGACGAGATTAATTGCCTGCTGAGGAGACACAGACGGACCCGATTTACGGGACTCGTGAAATATGAGCATGATCACCACAGCGACAAGCGCCGCTACAAGCGTCCATTGCTGGCCGACAAATTCTAGAAACAATTCCATGGTAGGGTTCTGTCTATACCTTTTTCGAGGTTTGCTGGGCAGCTAGCATCACGAAAACGTTCTGATCGTGATTTTTAAGGCTTGGGGCTGCTCAAAAAGGCGGCAATTATACTGCGCTGACTCAGATCAAGTCTATGTTATAAACCCCCAGACGAGGTAAAATGCTGCGGTCGAATACCGTCTGATCAATCACCGCAATTCTGGAACAGCTATGAGTCAATCCGGGAAATCACCCACAGCCCTCATCATCCTGGACGGTTGGGGCCACCGCGAGGAAACCAAGGATAACGCTATTGCCCATGGAGCTACCCCAAACTGGGACAGGCTTTGGGAGCAAGCTCCCCATACACTTGTTTGCGCCTCTGGAATGGAGGTTGGTTTGCCGCCCGGACAAATGGGCAATTCCGAAGTAGGCCATATGAGCCTGGGGGCTGGTCGCGTGGTTTATCAGAACATCAGCAAAATCGACAAGGCCATCGACGATGGGACCTTTGATAGTAACAAAGCCTATGTCGATGCGATCGACAAGGCTAACGCCAACAGTGGGGCCGTTCACATATTGGGTTTGCTGTCCGCCGGAGGCGTTCACAGCCATGAAGACCAGATACTCGCCGCTATAAGACTGGCAGCCCTGCGCGGCTCCAAGAAAATCTATATGCACGCATTCCTAGATGGCCGGGACACTCCACCGCGCAGTGCGGCCGGTTCACTACAAAAAGTGGAAGACCTGTTAAAGGAATTGGATTGCGGTGCTATTGCCAGCATTGTCGGCCGTTACTACGCCATGGACAGGGACAACCGCTGGGACAGAGTCGAATACGCATACGAAATGCTAACGCAAGCGAAGGCGTCGTACACCGCATCCTCTGCACAAGCGGCCTTGAAAGCGGCTTACGAGCGCCATGAAAATGATGAGTTTGTTAAATCGACGGTCATCTGCGGCTCACAAAACCAGGCAGTGGCAATACATGACGGCGACTCAGTGCTGTTTATGAATTTCAGATCGGATCGCGCTCGCCAACTGACGCGAGCGTTTGTTGATAAAAACTTTGATCAATTTGAACGCAAAGTGGTGCCACAACTGGCAAATTTTGTAATGACCACCGAGTACTCCGCTGACATCGACACCACAATCGCCTTCCCTTCCGAATCACTGGACAATGTTCTGGGAGACTACCTGGCCAAACAGGGCAAAACTCAACTTCGTATTGCGGAGACGGAGAAGTACGCCCACGTTACCTTTTTCTTCAGCGGAGGACGGGAAGCTCTATTTCCAGGTGAAGAGCGCATCATGGTCCCCTCCCCGGATGTCGCTACCTATGATTTACAGCCCGAGATGAACGCGCCAGAACTGACCGACAAATTGGTGGCCGCCATCCACTCCGGAAAATACGATCTAATTGTTTGCAACTATGCCAACGGGGATATGGTTGGCCACACAGGCATATTTGATGCTGCCGTGGCGGCAGTTGAAGCTTTGGATAAATGCATCGGCAGAGTAGAAGCTGCACTGCTGGAAGTCGGCGGGCAAGCGTTGATAACGGCGGATCATGGCAATTGCGAACAAATGGTAGATTACGAATCGGGCCAGCTGCACACTCAGCACACGACCGAGCTGGTGCCACTGGTCTATGTGGGCAACCGCAAGCTCACACTAGCGCCTTCAGGGGGCAAACTGGCCGATATAGCGCCCACGCTGCTCTCGTTGATGGCCTTGGAACAACCTGGCGAAATGTCCGGAGTGAATCTTGCGGAGACCTCGCGCTGAGCTCGAGCAAAATCAAAACTACATCGCCTTGGTATTTAGTACTTGTAAGTTGTTTACTATGGCTGCCGGTCAGTGGCCTCGCGCAATCTGATGAAGAGAAAACCAGAGCGCAACTGAAACAACTGCAGGCCAGCATAGCCCGCATCAGCGAAGAGCTTTCCAGCGAGAAAGCAGAGAAAGATTCGCTACGCAAACAGCTGCGCGACATAGAGATAAGCCTGGGCAAACTACAGCAAAACATCGAGCAGAATCAGCAAGCGCTAAAGAAAGCCAGGACCGATCTGGCTGAGCTCGAAAAGAAACGCGATGCGCTGACAATGGCCCGGGACAAGCAGCAAGAATCTATAGCCAAGGAATTGAAAAGTGCCTACCAGATGGGCCGCCAGGGCTCTGTGAAAGTACTGCTAAATCAGCAAGACCCGGATACAGTCGCCAGAATGATGGCCTACCACCGCTATATTCTTGAAGCTCGCAGTGAAGCCATCACCGCTTATCGAAAAACCTTAGAGGAGATTGCGGCCATTGAGCCGAAGATTTCTTCGTTAACACAGCAACTGACAGGCACCGCCAGAACCCTTGCCAAGCAATCGGAAAAACTGAACATAGCGCAAAGAAGGCGTGCCGGTGCCTTGGCAGATCTAGCCAAGAGCATCCAGAGCAAAGGCGGCAGGTTAAAGCAATTAGACGTTGACCGCACAGAACTTGAGAACTTGCTCAATGCCATCGAGGAAACCGTTGTCAATCTGGAAGTCCCCGACAACTACAAAGCCTTTAGCGCCGCCAAGGGAAAGATGCCCTGGCCCGTCTCCGGTAAAGAACCCAGTAACCGCTATGGAAAGTATCGCATTGAAGGAAAGATGCGCTGGCAGGGTGTCTCCATTCCAGCCAGGCAGGGAACTTCTGTAACCTCCATTCATCACGGCCGGGTAGTTTTTGCAGACTGGCTGCGCGGCTCCGGCCTGTTGCTTATCATCGATCACGGCGATGGGTATATGAGTTTGTATGCCCACAACCAGACCCTGCTTAAAGACGTCGGTGAATGGGTTACCGCAGGGACTCCCGTCAGCACGGTAGGCAGCAGCGGCGGGCAGGACAGCGCTGCGCTATATTTTGAAATTCGCCACAATGGCAAACCCACTAATCCCGGAAGCTGGTGTCGCACGTAACCGGCGGTATTGCGGTAATGCCGGCGTCAAATTTATGAGCCGAATAGGTTACACTTCATCAACGACTTTAAAGGCGGGCTGCGATAGCCCCGGCAATGACTATGAACGGTTTTACTTCCATCAAGACACTCCTGACAAGCAGTGTTGTTGCACTCCTGATGATCTCGCCGGCCCACTCAGCCGAAGAAGAGCCGAGCAGGCTGCCGCTAGACGAATTGCGCACTTTTGCCGACGTCTTCAATCAGATTCGCACACGCTATGTAGAAGAAGTAGATGACAGCACTTTGCTGGAGTATGCGGTGAAAGGAATGTTGATGGGCCTGGACCCTCACTCAGCCTACCTGACCCAGGATGCCTTCGATCAGTTGAAGAATGTCACCTCCGGGGAATTCAGTGGCCTGGGCCTGGAAGTCGGGATGGAAGATGGCTATGTGAAGGTGATTTCGCCGATAGATGGCAGCCCCGCCGCAGAAGCGGGACTCATGAGCGGTGATGTCATCCTTAAGTTAGACCAGAGCCCACTGCAAGGTGTCAGCTTAAACGACGCGATTATCAAGATGCGCGGCGAAAAGGGCACCACCATAGAATTGCTGATCGGCAGGCCCGGAACCGGCCAGCCCTTTGAAGTCATTATTACCCGGGACACCATAAAGGTGGCCAGTGTTCGCCAACGCGTACTCGAAGAGGGCTATGGCTACCTCAGGGTCTCTCAGTTTCAGAAGCGAACCGGACAGGATGTGGCAGAGTCACTGGAGAAGTTGACGAGAGAGAATCAGCTAAAAGGCCTGGTACTCGACCTCAGAAACAATCCTGGTGGCGTACTACAAGCCAGTGTTGATGTGTCAGATTTATTTTTGGACGGAGGGACCGTTGTCTACACTGAGGGTCGTGCGGAGGATTCCAAAGTGCATCACAATGCAAAGCCTGGAGATGCCAGCGAGGGAATTCCGATTATTGTACTGATCAACGGCGGCTCGGCGAGCGCATCCGAGATTGTCGCAGGAGCGCTGCAAGATCACCGCCGCGCAGTGATTATGGGCACTAAGAGTTTTGGCAAAGGCTCGGTACAAACCATTATGCCTATGACGGAATCCCGTGCGATCAAACTCACCACCGCCCGCTACTTCACCCCCAAAGGCCGTTCCATTCAAGCACTGGGAATTGTTCCAGACATCCTGGTCGAGCGCGCCGAAGTGAAGACACTCGGATCGGGAAAGCGCGTCAAAGAAGCCGATTTGTCACGGCACCTGGATAATAAAGAAGAAAAAGCGGATCACGACCAAGCAGTGCTTTCCAGAAAAGCGGCAAATGAGTTAATCTCTACCGACAATCAGTTGTACGAAGCTCTGACACTGTTAAAGGGCCTGAACATCTTAGGGTTTCACAAACAGAAACTCGACACCGAGACACTATCTGGGGCGGCGAACACAAAAAATGGTGAATCCTGAATTCGGCGGGCGTAGGAATTCTTCAATAGGCCGATTGGCCACCCTGGTAGGCGCTGCATTTCTTAGCGCAGGATTAGTGACCCAAGCAGAAACCTCAAGGCCAGATGCGCATAAACATCTGTACGAGCGCTCCGCTGAAAAAGAAATCGTGCCCTTGGCCTCCCCTTTGCCCCTTGAGAAAACCCTCGTCATTATTATCGATGATATTGGCCATCATCTGGCACCAGGCCAAGCGGCCATCGATCTGCCCGGCAAGCTTAATATCGCGATATTGCCCTACACCCCCCACGCAAAAATTCTTGCGGAACGAGCACATAATTCAGGCAAAGAAATACTACTGCATTCACCCATGAGCACGATTGGCAGCATTCCCCTGGGCCGGGGCGGGCTTACCACGGACCTGAGCGAAGAAGAGTTTCGCAACACACTGGTCAAAAGTTTAGAACAAATACCCCACGTGCGCGGTATCAACAATCATATGGGCAGCGACTTAACCCAGCGGCGACTACAGATGGGCTGGGTGATGGAAGAACTGCAGGAAAGAGATTTGTATTTCGTGGACTCTCGCACCAGCCATGAAACGGTTGCAGCGAACACTGCCGAAGACTATGGCGTGCCCAACTTATCGCGGCAGGTGTTTCTAGACAACGAGCGCAATAGCGCCGCGATAGCAGACAAGATTCGTGAGCTGTTACATTTGGTTGACACTAAAGGCACCGCAGTAGCCATCGGTCACCCTTATCCAGAAACGATTCGCCAATTGAGAGAAATGCTGCCTTTGCTGAAAGCTAAAGGTATTAAACTGGCTTACGTGTCTGAGTTGTTTCAGCCCAACACCAGTAACTACAGTCTGACTTCGATTCCAGAGTCAGACATATAGGCCTTAGCCTGGGGAACAGTGAACTCCCCGAAGTGAAAAATACTCGCCGCTAACACCGCATCCGCACCGCCAATTTTAATGCCCTCTACGAGATGATCCAAATTACCCACACCGCCAGAGGCGATCACAGGGATATTGACCGCATCAGTAACAGCGCGGGTAACGCCTAATTCGAAACCGTTTTTGGTGCCGTCGCGATCCATACTGGTGAGCAAAATTTCTCCAGCGCCTAACTCGGCCATTTTAACCGCCCAAGCCACGGCGTCAATCCCAGTGGGTTTGCGACCGCCGTGAGTGAAAATCTCCCAGCGGGGCTTGCCGTCCACGTCTTGAACTCGCTTGGCATCAATAGCAACCACGATACACTGGGAGCCAAAGCGCAATGCAGATTCGCGCACCAGTTCTGGGTTGTGAATCGCCGCAGTGTTAATACTGACTTTATCGGCACCGGCATTGAGCATCGTACGAATATCTTCGACAGCGCGAATACCCCCGCCTACAGTCAGTGGAATAAACACTTCCGAGGCAATTTTCTCAACCGTGTGCACCGTGGTATCACGACCTTCGTGACTGGCAGTGATATCCAAAAACGTAATTTCATCAGCGCCCTGTTCGTTGTAACGCTTGGCGATTTCCACTGGGTCTCCAGCATCGCGGATATCTACAAAGTTAACGCCCTTAACAACGCGGCCGTTTTCCACATCGAGACAAGGAATAATGCGTTTGGCAAGACCCATGTCAGGATGCCTCGTCGCAAAGGCGCTGCGCTTGCGCTACATCCAAAGTGCCTTCGTAAATCGCGCGGCCGGTAATTGCACCGCAGATGCCCTGGCTGGCCACGGCACTTAACGCGCGAATATCGTCGAGGTTAGTAATCCCACCAGAGGCGATAACCGGAATGCTCGAGGCCCTAGCCATTTCGAGAGTGGCTTCAACGTTCACTCCCTGCATCATTCCGTCACGGGCAATATCGGTGTACACAATTGCGCTGACGCCGTCGGACTCAAACTTCCTAGCCAAGTCATGGGCGTGAATTTCCGAGACTTCCGCCCAACCGTCGGTGGCAACCAAGCCATCCCTGGCATCCAGGCCAACAATCACTTTTCCAGGAAAGGCTCGACAGGCCTCGCTGACAAACTCCGGGTCTTTGACGGCTTTGGTGCCAATGATCACAAAGCTAACGCCGGATTTTATATAGTGCTCTATGGTTTCCAGGTTGCGAATACCGCCGCCAATTTGTACCGGCAAATCGGGATAGGCGCGGGCAATTGCGGTTACCACATCACCATTGACAGGTTCGCCCGCAAACGCACCGTTGAGATCAACAAGATGCAAACGGCGGCAACCCGCATCAACCCATCTGGCCGCCATCGCAACAGGATCATCGGAGAATACGGTTGAGTCGTCCATTAACCCCTGACGCAGACGCACGCAGGCACCATCTTTTAGATCAATGGCCGGGATAATTAGCATGTTCCATTCCACTCCAGAAAGTTGCGCAGCAATTGAAGCCCTGCGGTGTGGCTTTTCTCGGGGTGAAACTGAACAGCAAAGAGATTGTCTCGAGCCAATGCGGCGTTGGCCTGCACACCGTACGCAACCTCGCCAGCCACTAGGCTGCGATCTTCTACATCACAGTAATAGCTATGAACAAAGTAGAAACGAGTTTTGTCAGCAATGCCCTGCCACAGCGGGTGATCAATGCGCTGTCGTACTTCATTCCAACCCATATGTGGAACTTTTAAACGCTGGCCATCAGCATCGTGGAGGGGGTTACCAAAGAACCGCACTTGCCCAGGAATAATATCCAGACAGGCGACACCTTCGTTCTCCTGGGAATGTGTCATCAGCGCCTGCATACCCACGCAAATAGCTAGAACCGGCTTGTGCTGCTCCTGCAAAACATCCAACAACAGTTCATCGCACTTAAGCCGGTGGATTTCCGCCATGCAATCGCGAATGGCGCCCACACCGGGGAAAACGACACGATCGGCTCTGCGTATTAAATCCGCGTCATGAGTGACCAACACTTCATCGGCGCCCACGTGCTCAAGCGCACTGGCGACAGAGTGCAAGTTTCCCATTCCGTAATCTATAACTGCTACAACACCACTCATCAATGCGCCCTAACGATTCAACATGCGCTTAAAGAACACCTTTGGTAGACGGCATAATACCGGCCATGCGTTCGTCGGCTGTTAAGGCCATGCGCAGTGCGCGACCAAAGGCTTTAAAAACTGTTTCTATCTGGTGGTGCGTGTTGTCACCGCGCAAATTATCGACGTGCAGCGTGACTTTAGCGTGATTGATAAATCCCTGAAAAAACTCCATGAACAAATCCACGTCAAACCCACCCACTGCTGAACGCGTGAACGGAACGTGAAATACAATACCGGGGCGCCCGGAGAAATCGACAACTACTCGAGACAATGCCTCGTCCAATGGCACGTAGGCATGGCCGTATCGCAACATACCTTTTTTGTCGCCGACAGCCTGGGCGACAGCCTGACCAAGAGTAATGCCGATGTCTTCGACGGTGTGGTGGTCGTCAATATGCAGATCGCCCTGCGCTTTGATGTCCAGATCAATTAAACCGTGGCGCGCTATCTGATCCATCATGTGCTCAAGAAACGGAACACCGGTGTCGAAATTAGCTTTGCCGGTGCCGTCCAGATTCACCGAAACGGTGATCTGGGTTTCCAGGGTGTTACGCGTCACTGTGGCGATGCGATCGGCCATTGTGTTCTCCTCAATCCCGCGGCAAAAAATAAAAATGGGGCGGGTACCCAAAAAGCGGGACATTATAAAAGAAATGCCAACCGAATTCACTGGCGGTTTTACCACTGCCACTTTACCCTACGAGGCTTCAATACTGGGTCATATTTACAACATGCCAGCCAAAAAACACTTCGCCAAGCGCGTATTGGAGTGGTTCGACCATTCCGGCCGCAAAGACCTGCCCTGGCAGCAGGACACCAGCCCCTACCGGGTATGGGTGTCTGAAATTATGTTACAGCAAACCCAAGTCAAGACTGTGATCCCCTACTTTCATCGATTCATGGAAGTATTTCCCACCGTAAACGCGCTCGCAGATGCGCCCCAAGACGAAGTGCTGCACCTGTGGACCGGCCTTGGCTACTACGCCAGAGCTAGAAATCTGCACAAAGCGGCGAAAATCATTAACGAAGAACTCAATGGCGAATTTCCCAGCACCGTGGCGCAGCTGAGCGAGCTACCCGGAATAGGTAGAAGTACAGCCGGAGCGATTCGCAGTATCGCCTTTGGGCTTCCGGCAACCATCCTGGATGGCAACGTAAAGAGAGTGTTGGCGCGCCACGGTGCAGTAGAAGGCTGGCCCGGACAAACGGCTGTTCACACCCGCTTATGGGAAATAGCCGATAAGCACACACCAACCCAGCGCAATGCCGATTTCTCCCAGGCGATGATGGATTTAGGGGCAACCTTGTGCAGTCGATCCTCTCCCCAATGTGATCGATGCCCGGTACAACCCGATTGCGCAGCATTCAAAGCTGGCACAATGTTGTCCTATCCGGGGAAAAAGCCGCGTAAAACCACACCTGTGAAATCCACTATTTTTCTCATGGTAAGCAGCGCAAATGGAGACATCCTGCTGGAAAAGCGACCCCCCAAAGGCATCTGGGGAGGGCTGTGGTGCTTTCCAGAGATACAATCCACAGAAGATGCGGTCAACAAGTGCATAGATGACTGGGGAACCGAGCCTGCGCAAACTGAGACCTGGGAAACATTCCGCCACACTTTCAGCCACTATCATCTGGATATTCAGCCACTACGAGTAGTGCTTCCCAACAACCCTGAATCAGTCATGGATGCCAGCGAACAGCTCTGGTATAACGTTCAGCAACCGCCCAGTATTGGGTTGGCTGCCCCGATAGCGAGCTTGCTAGAAAAGCACAAATTTCTCTAGCCACATTGTTAACCGAAGTTAAACCAATCGATGGACCCAAATCATGTCCCGCACCGTTTTTTGTAAAAAATATCAGAAAGATCTAGAGGGCCTGGATGCGCCGCCGTTCCCCGGCCCCAAAGGTCATGACTTGTTCGAGAATGTCTCAAAACAAGCCTGGGCAGACTGGCAGGCGCAACAAACCATGCTGATCAATGAAAAGCACCTTAGCCTGGTGGACCCCGCTGCCCGCAAGTATCTGCAAGAAGAAATGGACAAGTTTTTTGCTGGGGAAGATTACGACAAAGCAGAAGGTTACGTTCCGCCGACCGAGTAGCCAAGAGACCTTGACTCTCGCGCGATCGGAGGGTTTAATACGCGCCTTTCGTGAATTACATAATTCGCCCGGATAGCTCAGTCGGTAGAGCAGGGGATTGAAAATCCCCGTGTCGGCAGTTCGATTCTGTCTCCGGGCACCATTTAAAGCTTAGAAGCCTCGTCATCGTGCGAGGTTTTTTTGTGGGCCGACACTGGGTGTCGACCCCGGAGCGCCGGCCGGTTCGATTCTGTCTCCGGGCACCATTTAAAGCTTAGAAGCCTCGTCATCGTGCGAGGTTTTTTTGTGGGCCGACACTGGGTGTCGACCCCGGAGCGCCGGCCGGTTCGATTCTGTCTCCGGGCACCATTTAAAGCTTAGAAGCCTCGTCATCGTGCGAGGTTTTTTTGTCCTCTTTCTAGCCCAATCTCTATCCCTCCACTGATCTATAGATAGTAAGATATTACCCGTCCTATCTTCTGTCCCGGAGCACCTCGAATGTCACGCTACATTCTGATAATCGGCTACCGCCAACAATTAGCCAAAGCGACCTATAAACTGGATATTCCCTACTCGATCGTTTCCGAGAAGCCGATTGCAACAATACCGCGTGGCGTCGACGATGTTGTAATAACATTCTTTTCCCAGATATGCGCAGAACCGGGCGTAAAAGGCTTACACCCCGAGCACACTCCAACGCATGTTATCACCGGCACCGGGCCTGGCGTATTTCCCGCAGCGACGCTAAGACGAATCTACAATACCCACTAGTCGTCACAAACACTGCTGACGCGTTGCACGGATAAAGTGGCAACAAAAGCATACCTGAACTAAAAAAGCATACCGATGGCACGCTTCATTAAGCTTCGCAGTGACTTAAAGGCGGAAGAGCTTGTCAATAAGCTAGGGCTGCCCGATGAAGCTGATTACCCAACATTGTCTAAAACGCCTATCAAAGCAAAAATGGGGGCCCGAATTCTTTCACTAACTGCGCGAGATTGCCGGGGCCTGGAAAGATGAAGACTTTGCCAAAATACTGGAGTTACTTGAATACGGTGACACAGCAGGTCTTGAGGGACAGGAACTACGCGATATGTGTCTTCTGTCATTGCAGGATCTCAAACCAGAGGAAGCCGCTGAAATAATTTTGCGCTTATATTTGGGCGACAAACTCTCGTCCGGACAGATTCAGAATATTGCGCGCGAGATGCTGGATGAGAAGCTGTGGGAAGAATACGCAGACCTCTCACTGCATGAGCGCCTGTTTCATGTTGGCGCTCTCTTGCATGAAACTTTTCCCGCACATTTCCCACGACCCGACCCTATCTGTGTGACTTTAAACATAAAGCCAATGAATAAAATCAGTAACGATATTCTACTACATCACGCAAATTAGAGTTCTTACGTGCGGCTGGTCGCCGACGGTATTGATGCCACCAGTGCATTAAACAGAGTGTTTGGCGAACAACTGGCGTCTCGATCTTTTCCGGAAGCCGAGCGGATCATATGGATTTGCACGGTGCCGGAACAAACCGACGATTCAAGCGTGGTGGAGCTGATCGGCTCGGGCGCCGGGTTTGCAGC
>JBLGAR010000008.1:0-58116 GCA_047612385.1 Cryomorphaceae bacterium
TACGACGTTGATCGACTCGAACTCAATCCCGTTCTGGTTCATGAATTCCTTGGTGCGCAGGCAGCTGGTGCAACCCGGGGCCCAGTACACCTGGAATGTGTTGGACATGACGTTATCCTGTAAGCGTGTCGGCCATCAGTTACTATCGCGGTTCAGCGATAAACACGGGGATTACTCGGCTGGTCTTTGCTTGATACTCGTCGTAGGGAGGGTAAGCTGCGACACCTACCGCCCATAGTTTCGCGCGCTCGCGCTCATCGGTAACTTCTCGAATACGCATATCAAACACTTCAGTTTTATCGCGTACCTGAACGTCTGGATTCGCCCTGATATTGTAAACCCAAACAGGGTTCTTGGGCTGGCCGCCCATGGAACCGATTAAAACGTAGTTGCCGTCGATCTCGACACGCATGAGGGGAATCTTGCGTATCCCGCCGGTCTTGTTCCCCGTATGGGTGACTAAAATGCAGGGCATGCCCGTATCCATCAAGGTGTTGCCTTGCGTGCCGCCGCTGCTCTCATACAGCTCGACTTGTTCGCGTACCCAATCCAACGCGGGGGGAATGTAGTCAGCCATGGTGTATCTCCGGGAAGCTAGTTAAGTTACTAGCAACACGATACAGGTTGAAACTTGATCGGTAAACGTCTCTCCCGCTGCGAAGAGAGTATGAGGGAGCAGGACGCCCCCTCATACTTTAAGTCTAAGCCAAACTACTATTAGAACTCTTTTCTAAGGCCAAGCACCATGTGGCGCGGGGCCCGATAGGAGACCTCGTTACAACCGCATAGGGTAGCCAGGTCGAAGCCTTGAACACCAGCGCGCTCATCGGTGGCGTTGCGTAGCGCCAGGCTTACCGACCAAGGAGCTTCGGAGGCGCTTTCCCAGCTCACTAGTCCATTGACCATAGTGTAGGAGTCAAACTTGTCCGCGTCGAAATTACGCAGGTTGTAATAGAACTCATCGGAGTAGCTGACATCACCCTGAACTACCATCGTTCCACCCAACATGTCCCAACCGTAACGGGCCATGGCAAATGCTTGAAATTCAGGTGTGTAAGTTGGCACTACGTCAACGGTCTCTAATGGAGATCCGCTTCGCAGTGGTAAGTCCTTAATTTCTGCGTCGACATAAGATGCGCTCAATATTAGATCCAGTCCGTCCATAGGACTTGTCATGATCTCTATTTCAGCACCGACGGTTTCGGCATCCTTGTTAAGTGACACACCACCTACGCCCACAAATAGAAACGCCTGGTAATCCTCGTAGTCATAATAATAAGCAGAACCGTTGATTCGGGTCTTGCCGTCCTGCAAGGTTGCTTTGAAACCCACCTCGTAGGAAGTTAAGACCTCTTCGTCGAAGGGTAATCCTGCATTGGCTCCCGATCCAAGGTAAGCGCCAAGTAACGGTGCGTTAAAGCTGCCGGCTTTCACGCCACGGTTGATACCCGCGTAGAGAAGCAGGTCATCGCTATGGCGATAATCCAGCTGAAGCTTTCCTGCCCACAGGTCGTCAGAGGTATCATCATTAAAAAAGAAGGGATCGTTAGCACCTGAAACATTGGGCAGGAAGGCTGATACATCACGGGTAATAACGCCGTTGCCAAAGGATGGTGCGATGCCAATGCCTACCTCGAAATCTTTTTCTTCACGCATTATGCGCAAGCCACCAATGACGGAGACCTTTTCGCTCAACTCATATTCATACTGGCCGAATGCGCTATAAGAGTCTGTCTCTAATGTTGCTACTGTGGCGATGTCGGCGGGCAATGCAATCGTGCCGAAAATACTTTGTGCCGGCGCCTTGAGCCCATTGAATGAATCCGTATCGATATTCAGGTAATACAGGCCGAACACCCACTGGGAGCGGTCTGATGAGCCCGAAAGGCGTAGTTCCTGGGTGAAACTGGTAGCGTCGACCGCACCGTAGTTGGCTAACTGGTTGACGGGCCCTGCATCAACGTCAATAAAAAGGAGCTTCTCATAGTCTTTGTAATCAGTGACCGATACAAAGCTTAGATTTTCATTGATGTCATATTCAACGCGAGCATTCAAACCGGTAGTTTCCGTCGAACCCTGATCAGCAAAGGCGAAATCGCTTGAGAAAGTAAAATCGTCACCATCGGGATCGGAATATCCGAAGAAATCCGTGCCCGCGCCTTGTCGTTCGCACAACCCTATTGCGGCGCAATTTCCCGGACCAAAGGGGTTGTCTGTCAACCCGTCGCCGCCGCCATCGGCCCCGTTATCAACACCATTTTCTGTAAGTATGGATATTCGCGTTTCGTTTGCCGGTATATCAATGACGTTGTAAACCTCGGTCCGCAGATCACCGAAAAACGGGAAGTCCGCACTGGGTACGGCTTCTCCGATCGCAATAGTCGGCTTTGACTGGTAGGGCCCAGTGCTCACTTCCGTGTCCGCGTAGTTCCCTGAAAGAGTAATTTCAAGGTCGTCACTGGGGCGGAAGGCGAATGTCAAACGTGCGGCTACTGTCTCGTCGTCGCCTAGGTCAGCACCGGCGCCCTGCCCGGGCGAGCCGATGTTGAAGCCGGGGTTACCGAATACGTCAAAGTCTGGTGCTCCCTCGGGATAGCGGTTTTCCAGGTAGGGGTCTTGCTCGTTGTAACGACCCGCGAATCGGAAGGCAACAGTATCGGAAATGGGTCCTCCGAATGCTCCTTCAACAGTGTATCCACTGGCGTCATTGGGTGTATCAAAAAGGGTATAGTCCGCGTTGACATAACCTTCGAAGTTTTCAAAAGACGGAGCCGTAGAGAAGTAGTTGACCACACCTCCGGTCGCATTTCTTCCAAAAAGAGTGCCTTGCGGCCCCTTGAGAATCTCTACACGCTGGATGTCTAACATGGCGAAAGTCTGAGCTTGAGCGATAGCGATATAGCCTTCATCGAGATACACCGCGTTGGGAGATTCGATGATGTCGTTGAAATCGTTCTGAGTGACGCCTCGAATACTAAACTGCACATTCTGGCCGGCCAGGTTGCCGCTGATATGAACGCCGGGAGTATAGGCGGCGACGTCAAAGCTTTCAGTGACATTAAATGCCCGAAGTTGCGCGCCGCTAAACGCCGTTACGGCGATACCTACATCCTGTAGGCCCTGCTCACGCTTTTGGGCAGTTACTACAATTTCTTCGAGAATACTCTCCGCTGCCGTTTGCAGTGCGAATGTCCCCGTCATTGCCATTACGGCGCTGGCTAACAGTTTTTTCTTCGTGATCATGATATTCACCTTGGTTATATTTTGGATTGCTCCACTTAACTAATCGTAACCGCGCACATAAAGTGTTTTGGTCGCACCCACTACCTCAACCGCCGGGTAAAAACTGAATAAACTGCTCAGTTAACAGCTCTACTGTAAATTGTTTTCGCGATGCAATAAAGTGGCTATCGTAATGTTAGGTAGAGCAGCGGTATGCCCGACGAGCAGGCTATCTATAGCCCCAGCCATAACTGTACAAACTCATATAAATTTTTGTGTGAAAGTAACGTCACCCGATTGTAATACCACTGGTGACGGAGTGAGCGGCTCAAAATCTGAGCCGCGGAAAGAATAGAGAGCCCAGAGAGAGTTGTCTTGTATATTACCGCATCAATTGTTGACTAGGCGTGCCTGCGTCTCCCGTAGAGACGCTCTGGACATAGCTACAAGCCTACTTCGCTTCGCTCTCGCGCCAGGGTATCAATAATCGCATAGAGTATTTTCCTGGCGCAGGGCATCAGATCGGGTATGTAGGTAGCACCCATTCCACCCAAGCCTTCGCCAATCGGCATCGGTGAACCCTCTGCTGGCCATGGCCATCCCATTCTGGCTGTTGGAATACCCAGGCGACGCAATGCAGCGCCATCTGTCTGCCCGCCGAGCAACTCAGGTTTTGCGGGATAGGCGTTGCCCTCCACGTTCTCCCAGCCGCGACGTCCGGATTGGATAATCCAGTTTTCTGGATCGGTAGTGCCACCGGGCACAGATCCATACATCTCCCAGTCCAGATCCAGGTCCGGATACTTTTTCAGCAGGTTCGCCATAAATTCAGCCACCTGAGCTTTAACATTAGCCGGTGTGGTGCGCGGATTGATACGCACGTCGAAATAGATTTCTGTGGCAGCCGATGGAAAAGCGGGGCGCTCTGGCCAGCCTGAACGAAGAGCCGATATCCATCCATCGGGCCTGACAATTCCGGATGTATTGCGCTCGGTGTAGCGAGGCAACCAATCCTCTAGCTCCAGGATGACTTCTGCTGCCGGCACGATCGAACTGCGAAACCCCGGTGTACCGCGCGGTACCCCTGCATAACCGAGCGTACCTTTCACCGTAATCTTGAACCAGCCCATACCGGGCTCTTCGTGATACACCCAGTTCCAGGGCTTCATAATGATGCAGAAGTCCGGCGCCATACCGCGGTTTAATAAATGCTCCACCCCGTGCGACATTCCCGCATTGTCCCGCTGGGGTATATTGACCGGCATACCCCCATCGGCGAAGCCCAGGGACAAGTCACCTGCCAGAGGGATATCTGCGTCTAGCAAGGCGTTAACAACTTCGGTCAGCGTTGAGACCATCGCTTTTGGATTGGAGGAGCCAAGGCCATAGATCCAATCGTCAACCATGGTGGCCTCAGGCTTCATGTCTATTTCCTGTCGAGGACCGGCCCAGGGGTAATCGCTCTCATCCCCTTCCAAGTGGGTATCGATGGGCGCGTAGAGTAGCAGCGTTGCACCGCCACCACTGCCGCGGTGCTGTCCGAGCACGTTGCCTGATATATCGTTCATGGGGTAATACGAGGCGGGCATTCCCATCTCATTAATATAGTCAGCCATGAAATTGGCGGCGTCGCGGGTGGCGCCCGTGGGGCTATGAATATCGGTCAGTTGGAACAGCAAACGTTTTAAGCGTTCAGGGTCCAGCTTGGCACATGCCGCTTCATACCACTGCTGCTGCTGCGAGGTCATTGGTGCTTGGGTTGTTGCGCTCATTAATATTCTCCTAACATTATCTACTCGCGCCCGTACCGGGACCGACGTCGACGGAATTCTGCATAACGTCCCAGGCGCTGATCAAAGGTACGATCTGCCGGGCCATCCGCAAGAGTTGTTTGTCTTGATTGAAACGACCTACAAGTTGCAGACCTAGGGGCAGACCGCCGGCTCCTGCGGCCACCGGAATGGATATACACGGTACACCCAGGGCTGTCCAAATTCGGCAAAATACGGGACTGCCCGTCGCTGCCAATCCCGACGGAGCGGTTCCTGGTGCTGATGGTGTGAGTACAACATCACAACCATTGATGGCATCGTCGAAATGACCACAGCATTGTTTTTGCAGTTCCAGCGCCTGTTGGTACTGGGTCTCGGAAAAACTGCGGCCCAAGGTAACGAAAGTGATGAGTGCTTCACTGACCTGAGCGATATTGTCGTCGACTATTGATCCCAGGCAGTCGGCAGCTTCACGGGCATGAATCAACTCTTGTGCGCCACAAAGCTGATCGTACAGGGCGGGCAGTTTAATAAATTTGATCTGCACACCCTCGGCTTGCAAGCACGTCGTTGCAGCGTTCAAACAGTCCCTCATCTCAGGCGTGGCTTCAAGCCACTGTGGACTCTGGCAAATGCCTACGATGGGGAGGGTCGCACTTTTTATTTCAACTTCATTATCTGTAGAAGCCCCCTCGTGTTCAGACAAAACAGTGTCGAGCAATATCGCATCGTCTACGGCGCGAACAAAAACGCCTAGAGTGTCGAGGTGTGGCGAGGTATCCAGAACACCTTTGGTACAGTAACGATCCCTACTAGGTTTGAATCCTACGACGCCGCAAAAACTTGCCGGGCGAACGACTGAACCCGCTGTTTGTGTTCCAAGGGCGGCGGGCACCTGAAAGTCAGCTACACCAGCGGCAGATCCACTGGAAGAACCGCCCGGGGTGTGTTTAAGGTTCAGTGGATTGGCGGTGGCCCCGGGATGGTAAGTGGCGAATTCCGTGGTTACGGTTTTGCCAATGATGATGGCGCCGGCCTGTCGCAACTTCTTTACACAAGTTGCATCAAGTGTAGGTATATGGTGATCGAAAATCGGAGAACCAAATCGGGTTGGCATGCCCGCTGTATCGATCACATCCTTTATACCAATGGGTACACCATGTAGCGAGCCCTGCACGCTTTGTTGGTCTTTTTCGCGCGCCAGCGCCAACGCATCGTGCGGATTCAAGTTAGCCCAGGCACCCACTGCAGAATCACGCTCACTAATACGCCCCAGACATGCCTGCACCAGCTGCTCGGAGGTAATACGTCCTGTTTGAATTGCTGAAGCGGCCTCCGACAATGTCAGCCGTTCGAGAGCTACGGGATGTGTGTCGGCGGATTCCACGACTAAGGCTTGGGGCCCCGATGGCCCCACAACATAGGTGCGTCGTAGGTTTTTACTCGCCAACCCTCTCCGATTAGTTGTCCGTTACAACCGTACTCAAGACCGAATCCAGAGGGGGTAACTATATAAAATGATTCCGTCAAATCATTGGTATGTTTACCCAGGCCCATCATCACAGGAATATCTTTGTCCAATACCACATCGTAAGCACGACCAACATCATTGAGACTATTTGCTTCCAACATCAGATGATTAAAAGTGCCCGGGGAAATATCGCCAAACGGGGGCATTATGGCAAGTGAATGGTGTCTGGGATTACAGTGGTAGAAGGTCGCGTCTTTTTCGCCCTCGTCCCAGATAATGTGGTCAGAGGTCTCAAAGCCCATAACCTCGGTATAGAATTTGTGGCTCTTCGCATAGTCACCGACAAAATAAACAACATGCCCCAACCCAAGATTGCCTGTGTTGTAGCCGGTAATACCCAACGAAGGTTTAAAGGGAAGCATTTCATGTTGGGCGCCGTAGAATATTTCCGAGGGCATACTACTGGCTGGGTCTATAAACTGATAAAGCCCTGTTACTTTTCGCTCCGCAATGAGCGCCTCGCTACCTTTGGCGACTTCAATGCCGTAATCGCGCAGCGACTGTGCCATGGTGTCCAACGCATGTTCATCGGCAAGTTCCCAGCCAATGGCCGCTATGCCGTCCTCGCTCCCTTTATACAAGGTCATGCGGTGATGCCAATCATCCAGACGAATATCTACTGCTGTGCCGTCTTCTCGCGGCAACAACTCGGTGCCAAAAACACTGGTCATCAACTCTAGCCAAGCGTCGATATCGCTGACGTTAACCGCTACATACCCTAATCCACAGACACTCATTTTAGTTAACTCCTTACTTTGCTAAGCAACAAATTACGATTCATTCACTTGAGACAAATTGTTCCGCATGTATGTTGGTCGGGGGCACACCAAGCTTTTGCAAATGCTCAAAAGCCGCGTTTACCATTCCCGGGGGACCACACAGGTAAGCCACTGTTGCGGAGCTGACGTCTTCGGCGGTAATAGCCTCTACCGGATTTCCTATGCGATAGGGACTGGATGAGGATCCTTGATCAAGTGAGATACGCAGCTCCAGTTCTCGCATCCAGAAAGTACGCAGTTCCAGGTCTTCCAGCGCAAACAGGCTATCCTCATCAACACAGCCAAAACTTAATACTGTGGGTGGCTTGCGACCGCTCTTCTGTCTAATGACATCGATCATCGACAGCATTGGCGCAAGGCCAGTACCACCGGCAATCATAATATGGGGCGCCGACAGATCATTCCGTAAGAAGAAGGATCCAAAGGCACCCTCAACTTTTAATACATCATCTACCGCTGCCTTATCTCGCAGGTAGTTCGACATGACACCATCGGGTAAACATCGAACCAGGAAGTCCAGCTTAGGGACATCGTCTGGTTTGCTGGCCATCGAATAGGTGCGCCACTCGTCGGAGCCTGGCAGTTGTAATCGTACAAACTGGCCGGGAGAAAAATTTATCCAGTCTCCCTCGGCGAGCTCGAGACGCAAGCGCGCCACATCGGGAGCGAGCCACTCGATATTGTCGACAAAAGCACTGGCCAGCGTGGGCGCCGACAGGGTACTGGGATAGTCAAAATCTACCACGCTATCGGCGCGGGCCTGACTCACACACATCAGCCGAAAACCTTCGGCCTGTTCGCCTTTGAGCAGTGACGTTGCCACGCCGTTGTGCATTTGCACATCTCCTTCGGATAGATGGCCCACACAGCTTCCGCAACTTCCGCTTTGACACTGGTGCAATACGGGAACCTCACTAGACAACGCTTCGGCAAGCAAAGTGACGTCAGGAGAGACCTCTAATACATGCTCCACTCCATCTGTGAACCGGCACACAACCTTGTGCGTTTGCGAAGTCGTCACTGCACTCTCTTGGCAACTAACCGGTGCGTAAGATAGAAACGATGCACCGTGTCAGTCCTCAATTTTGTCGACAAAGTACCCTGGCGACTTCCCTTCAGAAACATCACGTAGGCGAATACTTGAAGATTTTATGATACCGGCCGCGCCCTTCGGCGGCTTGGCGATGCCGCGATTGTTACGCGAAGCTAGCTTGCGCCAAGTAATCGCTGATACGTCAGTCTCTACCAGCAGCTCTTCATCCCATCCAGTGCCGTCGGCGTAGTAATCCTGCATCGCTTCGCGGGCATAGAGATCGCAATCATTAAAGCCGTGTAGCGCTAAGGGCTTAAATACGGTTTTATAGCGATAATTATAGGCTTTGCGCTCCTCCTCGGTGGGGCAGACTTTTACCAGTACTTCCCAGTACTCGTAGGTGTCATCGGTAATGGGCACGTACCATTCGTATTGAACGATGTGTTCTTCAGGCCAGTTTTCGACCATCAAGATGCCAGGCATGACCACGGAGGTTCGATAAAATCGGCTGTTTAGGCCTTCAACCTTTACTCCGAGTTCCTTGTTTTCTAGCACCGGCTCCCAGCGATCGGAAAACAACCACTGCATAAGCCCCTTGGGCGCGCCATCTTCTTCAAATGTTGTGATGCAATCATCGCTGACCGGCCGAATGCCCAGTGGCAATACCCAATTGTTAGCCTGAACGATCGTATTGTCCTGGTGCACCAGAATATGCGCATTGTCAAAACCATTCTCGCAGGCAATTCGCCAGTTGGCTTCTCCTGTTCGATGAATACCCAGTGCAATGGCATTATCGTCAAGTAGACTTGGCGCTGCCGGCCATAGAGGGTGGGGAAATTCTTCGCTCTTTTCAGGGAAGCGTATAGGAAGGTCGTGGCTTAGTGGCGGCACTTCGTCATCCGCAAAATCGTCGTCTCTGACGAATATAAAAATCATTCCCGAAATTTCTTCTACCGGATAGGTTGTCAGTCCGGTGGTACCAATTATCTTGTCATCGGGATTACCGACGATCGTGTCCAGGTTGCCGCTTTCCAAATTGTAGGTAAACCCGTGATACCAACACGAGATAGTCTCGTCGTTGAAGCACATGGGCTTGGCCGACAAGCGTACACCGCGATGTATACATTGGTCTTTTAGGGCGAAAACACGGCCATTAATGCGGCGCAGTACAATCTGTATACCACAAATCTGGATACCTTCGACTTCGTCCTCGGGCAGTTCTTCGCTAAACAGGGCAGGGTACCAATGGTTGATAAACCCCCACTCAGCGTCCTTGTAAGGCTGATATTGACTCTGTGTTTTTTGATCATTTTCACGCAACGAGCCTGCATTGTCAGAAGTGGCTGCTGCTCTGCGTCGAACCGGTTTTTCATCACTCATCCTATTCCTCCTTATCCCGCAATCTCTATATCATACTGCTTTTGATTCAAGCAGAAAGTTCTGCACCAGTTGCTGAAATCTAGCCGCATGCTCAATTTGCGTCCAGTGGCCGCAGTTACCAAAGAAGTGTAGTTGTGAATTACGAATATGCTGATGCAGGTTAAGGGATACCTCTGGGTCAACTACGATGTCGTCTCTGCCGTGAATGATCAGCGTCTCGTTTTCGATTTGCTGTAACTGCGCAATGCTCAAGACCTGGGCATCCAACCAGCGCTGGTGTGGCTCGGGGAAAACTCTCTCGAAGATTTCCTGTGCACCCGGGCGCATCGTCGCTTTGTAGCGTAGCTCTGCCAGTTCGTCAGTTACCAATGAGCGATCGAACGCCATGATATCCATGATTCGTTTCATATTTTCCACCGAGGGTGTATAAGCCCACAGTGCCTTCAGGTTGTCATTCACCTTTGCCGGCCAACCGCCCGGGCCCATCAGGACCAGCCGGTCGAACCGGTCGGGATACTCTGAAGCGAGCCACATAGAAAGAGCGCCACCAAAGGAATTGCCTACCAGGTGAGCGCGCTCTATTCCAAGACCATCAAGCAAGGCCATGAGCTGGTCGACCCAGCTTTGCATGAATTTAAACTCGAAGTCTGCGGGCGTTTCAGTATAACCAAACCCCACGAGGTCAGGCGCCAGAACGCGAAACTCAGGTGCCAGCAATGGCAGCATTCCCCGCCAATTTGCCCAACCCGAAACGCCGGCACCAGAGCCGTGCAGGAGAATAACTGGATGGCCGCTACCCACGTCGTGATAGTTAGTCTGATAGCCACAAGTCTCAAGACTATTAGCGATCTCTGGATTGTCAGTCATACAAAGCTCCATGGGGGGGGATTAGATTGCGGAGAAAATCGCGTTAAAACAATTGGGGGGGCACCCCTTCGAATATTTGATCGTTGAGCACCTCCGGCGGTGGATAGGCTCGCTTGCTGTGTGATAGACCCAGATCCAGTAGCATCTCACATAATTTCAAAGAGATCAGCCCGGGATTGAGTACCGGCACTGGCAGCCTTTCCGCAAGGTATTCGTGGGATTGATGCATGGTGGTAGAGCCTATAATGATCACATCTGCACCATCTTCCTCAATGGCTGCCAGGCCTGCGGCTTCAAGCTGTGCAAATACAACCTCTTCCTTGCCGGCCAATAGCTCCTGAGTGTCGGGTCTTACATCAATCGACCGAATCGAGGCCAACCGATGGGCAAGCCCCTGTTCCTGGATTGTTTTTTTGTACAGCGGTCGCCACTGATCCCACATCGTCAAGATCGAGAACTTGTCGCCGAGCATACAGGCCGTTAAGAGGCAGGATTGACCGGGGCCTACTACTGGTATGCTCAAGCGTGACCGCAGTGCAGCCATCCCGGAGTCACTCATCGAATTAATACAGACTGCGTCGTAGCCTTCCTCTTCTGCGGACAAGCCCGCTTCCAGCACAAACGCATCTGCCATTGTTAATTCATAGTAGGAATCCAGTATCTTTGCGCCTTCTTTGACCGCCACAAAGTCAATAGAAACATCATCTCGCCGCAGGGAAGGGGGTATCTGCGCTTCAAATGCCGCCAGCGCCACAGGTGGCATCGGAACCGGCATGATCATTTTGATTCTTTTCACAATCGAGTCCTGCAAAATTGATCTGAGTCATAAATCTCACGCACGAATATATTTTCAATTGATTTTCAATGCAAGATAAATCTATTGTTGTCATTAAGTTAAGTCTGTAATACGGGTCAGATTATGTCGACTGTGTTAATATGTGTTTTAGGGATACATGCGCTTCAGATCACATCCCCATTACTGAATGTGAGGGCCCGACAAAAAGGTAGTCGTAACTCAAAAGTCTAATAATTTGTCGCTCACCCAAAATATACGCTGGATCGAATATGGCCAAAAATCCAAGCACAAAACTGAGCCAAGACGCATTGCATCGCAATTGGCACCTGGGTGGCGATGATCACTCGAATACACAGACCGAGTTCGAATGGGCAATTATTCGCTTTTATAGCGCATTCGAGCGCAGCTGCCAGCAACTGGGCTCCATTGCCAGTAATCGAAGTCTTAATTTCCAAGAGCTGATTCTGTTGCATGTTGTTGCGATGCAGCATCACCCACAAACATCGACTTCTCTAGCCCGACAACTTAACCGCGACGATATAGCAAACGTGCAGTACATCCTGCGGAAACTGCTAGGCGAAGGCTTGCTGGTAAAAACCAAGGAGCCCAGGGGGAAAATTTACACCTATGACATTACAGACAGTGGCAACGCAATAGTGGAGCGCTACGCGCAGATGAGAGCTTTATTGTTAACCGAGAAAACAAACTTTATCGATCAGATCGACGAGAAACTCCACGCTGCGAACGACCTATTGAGCCTGCTAACAGGCATTTATGATGATGTTGCCCGAATTTCAGCGACCTACAGTCCGGTTGAGGAAGAGGAAAGCTGAACTGGTAGGGTAGTGATTTCCTGAGTTTCCAGTATTACATCCAGACCCGCCGGTTCCAGGCCGCGCAAGGTGGCCCCGTAGTCTTCCTGGTTATAATCAATGGCATGATCGGCGCCGAGGCTGCAGACGTAGTCCTTATTGCCCGCGCTACAGGTCGTATACGCCTTTGCGCCTGGATGTTTGGCCATAGGTATAACGACGCGGCCTATTCCGCCTGCGCCGGTTTGAATCAGTGCGGTCTGCCCGGGCTGAATATCAGCGAATTCTTTCAGCGACTGCCAGCTGGTTAGGCTCACCAGCGGCATCGCGGCCGCTGCAGCGAAGCTGAAGCTCGAAGGTTTGCGTGCAATGGATTCAGTTTTGACGGCAGCGAACTCGGGGCAGGTGCCGCCATGTAATACCCAGGTAAAAGCCAGCCCCATCACCTCGTCACTTTCTGCCCAGCCCTTTGCGTCATCTCCCAAGCCGACAATTCGGTCAGAAAAATCCCAGCCCGGGACGATCGGCCATTCTCGCTGAAAGAAATCCTTTAGTTTACCGGCGCGTAGGCGACGATCGAAGGGTTTACCGCAGAGGCACCCACCTGGACCAGTACTTCGTCTGCTGCGGGCTCTGGTATGGGAAGTTCGCCCACTTGTAAAACGTCAGCCGTACCGAAGTTCTCATAAAAGACTCACTTCATTTTTCTCTCGCAGTTTGAACATCGCTTTGAAGGAGAGTTGCACCTGTGTCATTTCACAGGCACATCTGTCTCAGCTAAAGTATTGATGGATCACAATATTCTTGCTATGTATCTGTGACAAGGAGCTGTGCTGCACCCGAAATAACCGTGGACTATTTTTCAGTTGGCCAGGCTGACCCCACCGTTAACGTGCCAGGTCTGTCCGTTCACCCACTCACCATCATCGGAAAACAGGAAGGCTGCAGTCCCGGCGATATCTGCGGGCGCGCCGTGACGAGTGCTGCGCGAGCCCTTCAGCATCCAGTCTCGTGTGCTCTGATCCAGGTTTTGTTCTAGTTGCTCCGTAATCACCAGGCCGGGAGCGATCGCATTACAACGAATTCCCTGCTTGCCCCATTTGGAAGCCACGTGGCGACAGATGGCATTCACAGCAGCTTTTGAGGCGGCGTAAGCGGGCCGTTCAGCTTCCCCTACCACCGAAGCGGAGGAGGAAGTCACCAGTAAGGTGCCGCCTCCCTGCTTTAACATTTGAGGCAGGGCAGCGCGAAACAGGCAGGATACGCCCGTCACGTTCACCTGCAGGGTTCGGTTCCAGATCTCACTGCTATTATTGAGAACATCTTCATCAATCAAAACCGTTTTTAGATCAGCCGCGTTGGCCATCAGCCCATCCAGGCGGCCAAAGTGATTGATTGCCGACTCGACCAGATCGACGATGGTTGACTCCTCTCCCTGATCATAAAACCAGGCCATAGCGTCAAAGCCGGCATTTCGCAGTTCCGCTGCCAGGGTCGAAGCCCCTTCGAGATTGAGATCGCCGATGCCAACCAGGGCACCCTCCTCACACAAACGCCGTGCGGTGGCTGCACCGATTCCAGTGGCTCCACCACAAACCAGTATGACTTTGTTTTTTAGTCCTTTCATTGTCATCTCGCCTGGTGTTAGTTGTTAATCGCCGAGCAGAGTTGAAAAGGCCTGACCCAGCTCAGCGTGACGGCGATCAATATCAGACTTGATATACGATTGTGTCGGTATAAAAAACAAACTCTTTTTGAGGCCCTGCAACGCAATTTTTGCGCATTGCTCTGTCGTAATAATGCGATCGCGCAGCAGTTTTTCAACTGACTTACTAAATTGCGCACGGATGGCTTCGTTCTCCGGGTCCTTATCCAAGAGGGCAAAAGTTGAAGCCAGCCCCTCGGTCAACACCGGCCCCGGCATCAAGAGGCTCACCGATAAAGGTGTTCCTTGCAGATCAGCGCGCAACCATTCCGTCAAAGCGAGCAGCGCGTGTTTGGTCGCACCGTAAAAACCAAAGTTCAACGCTTCGTTACCTTCGGGCAAACCTACCGAGTGTTCCGAGCCCGTAAACATGATGTGTCCAGGTCGATTCAGTTCGATCATTCTGGGTAAGTAGCTCTGGGCTAAATGCACCGCAGACTCATAGTTCGTCGCAAACAGCGAGCGAACCTCGTCTATTGGTGCCTCTAAACTCGCGACGCTGACGCCTCGGCCGGCATTACTGAACACGACATCTATCGGTCCTTCGTTCCGCCACACGTCGTCCAGCATTTCATCAACAGCTTGCCTGTCTGTACCGTCACACCGAAGTGCGCGTATCGAACCCAATTGGCCGAGTTCCTGCGCCGTTGCCTGGCCAACCGACAGTTCAAGATTGGTGATAATTACCTGTGCTCCTTCTTGAAGGCAAGCGCGCGCGATGCCTTTCCCTATGCCTCGGGCGCCCCCAGTGACGAGTACTGTTTTGTCTTTAACCGTGGTGATCGTCATTTTTTTACAAATCCATTTACTGAGTGTTATTGAGACCGCTGGCAATAGTAGATCGCGAAACCTGCGGGGTCAAAACCCACGGGGTTAGGTCTCTCATTTCCCACCTGCCTGATTAGGCTACATGTTAGTGTAGTGGTTATATACATGTTTTTATATACAGTTATAGTGTTCTGCACGTACACATTAAACGCGCAGGCAGGAGTAAACATGGAAACGATCGAAACTGACACAAGGACGCATGAGCGGCGTACTTGGCTGGATGTGAATAACCGCGTGCGCATTAGTTCCCAGTCCGTGCGGCGGGTGTATCGGGAGGGCCTCAAGCTGGCCGACCTGGACCTTGTATTGCAATACGGTGAACGGCTCGTAGAGGGTTACTACCTGAGCGACAAAGCCCTTAACCAAGCGCTCAAAAACCTGTGTGATACCAATTACCCCGGGGTTCGGAAACGCCTGAAGCAGTTGCACAATCTGGTAGTGGTAGAAATGATGGATACTATTCTCGCAACCTATCGCATGCATGAATGTGCTGCAGCGGAGGACGTACCCCTGCAGCGTGAACTCGTAATGCACTAGCGCGCTGCTGAGGCCTCCGCGCGTAATATATCCAGTAAGCGTGCGTCTTCACGGGGCCTGGTCTCCCAACTTTCACTTGATCTCTTTCGATGTTCTATGCAGCGCAATTATTTCTTATCCTGACTCCAAGTAAGCCTTACGGCGTGTTCGTGTCCCGACCTCTGGGATGAGAGTTTGAAGGTCGCTCTGTTACACCGTGGCTGTCGCAAATGAGCGCAAGTCTATTTTTCGTAGCAGTAATGGGCGCTATCAGTGGTGGTGCGAATACGTCTAGACCTACTCGTTTAATCTGTATGATTTGAATGCATACGTATTGACATCCTCTATCGTAAATGTACAATTTGAATATGTACAGAGTCAAAGGGAGGCCGTTCTAATGCCCCGAGTGCCGGTAGAAAACAACGACCGCATGTCGCTACGCATTGCTGCGGAGGAAAAGTCCCTGCTGATTCGGGCTGCGGCGTTGCAACACACGAACCTGACTGAGTTCGTGATTCGTGCTGCGGTGGCTACCGCCAAGGACGTCATTGATCAGAGCGAGCATCTGGACTTATCAGAGCGGGATAGTTTGCAGGTCCTGGATCTTCTCGAAAATACGCCTGAACCTAATGAGAAGCTTATGGAGGCTGCCTTTGCGATGCCAGAGCGCACATGATGCTACCGGCCTGGCACGAAGAGCCGATTGAGAAACGTCACGATAGGGCAGGTTTTGATTGTGGAGATGACGATCTAAACAACTTTCTGCAACGTCATGCCAGGAAAAGTCATGAGAAAGGTGGGGCGAAGACCTTTCTGGCGATCGACGATCGCGATGACACAAGCGTTATTGGCTTCTATAGTCTTAGCCCCGCATCAATTGCGTATGAACGAACTCCCGAGGTTGTAAAGCGAGGCCTGGCAGGTCATGAAGTGCCTGTTTTTAGGCTAGGGCGTTTAGCGGTCGACAAATCCGTTCAGGGACAAGGAACGGGAGGGAAAATGCTACTCACTGCAGGGCGTCGTTGTCTTTACGTTGCAGCTGAAGCCGGTGGTGTCGCGTTGTTGATTGATGCCAAAAATGAACGAGTTGCCAAGTGGTATGCCAGCTATGGGGCAGTGCCACTCCGGGATGCTCCCCTGTCACTCTTCTTACCCTTCAAAACGATTTATTCAGTCCTGTCCACAGCGGGCAAACTGTTGCTGACCCGCTCTTTGTGCGACGAAGCGTCGTCGCTTTTCGAACAGTAACTAGCTAAGTTATTATTGTAAAACTTTTAGAACAAAAACAATGATGAGGAGAATTCCATGTTGTTTGCTATAAAAACAGCGCCGCAAATGACCACCTGGGAAGATATGCTGGCGGTGTGGCAAGCTGCAGACCAGATACCGATCTTTCACTCGGCATGGAATTTTGATCACTTCTATCCGATCAACGTTCCCGACACCACGGGACCCTGCCTGGAAGCATGGACGACTTTGTCAGCACTTGCGCAAGCCACCAAGCGAATACGAGTGGGTTGCATGGTCAGTGGCGTGGTTTATCGCCATCCGGCTCTTATTGCGAATATGATCGCCTCTGTGGATATTATTTCAAACGGTCGACTCGAATTGGGCCTGGGTGCCGGGTGGAGTGAAGAGGAATGCAAAGCGTATGGTATTGAACTTGGAAGTTTGCGGGACCGCTTTGACCGATTTGATGAGGCATGCGAGGTAATTCACAGCTTGCTCACGTGCGAAACCACCGATTACAACGGCAAATATTACACGCTAAATGAGGCGCGCTGTAATCCAAAACCCGTTCAAAAACCGCTGCCACCTCTTTGCATTGGCGGCAATGGAGAAAAGCGCACACTGCCCAATGTCGTGAAATGGGCCAACCATTGGAACTATGCCGGCTTTGATTTAGAGGGCTTTATTGCCAAGCAGGCGGTGTTGCACGATCAGTGTTGTGCCGCCGGACGAGATCCCACTGAAATCATGTCTAGCATTCACATTCCTGTACAAAAGGAGGGTATGGATGCACTTCCTGAAACGCTGGAAAAATTTAGAGAGGCGGGCTTAGGTATGGCGGTTTTTTATCTGCCACCGCCGCATTCAATAGATGTGTTGGAGCCTTTGGCTCGCGCCTGCGAAGCTAGCCTTTAAAGTCGAACAAACGCTGTGCTATCAAATGGCTCCGATAGCACAAGCGAGGTGTTCTAATCTGTCCGATCTCGCAAACCTGCCTCGATTAAACGCGGATAGATTTTTTCGCCAAATTGTTCGAGTCCAGCCTCATAATCAACCCAGCTTAAGGTTGTTCCGTCCAACCCAGCTTCGCTAAACTTTACTAGGGCTTCAACAATCTGATCTGCCGTGCCTACCAAGGGCATTGCGCCATAGCCTGCGATCATGTTTTCCGCCATCTGTTCCCATTGGTCGCCGAGTGCGCTTTTAGAGTTAGGAATCAACACATCTAATAAGTTGCGAACTCCATCCCAGTCGCCCAGCTCCTGGACATATCGCTCTCGGTAAGCCTGCGCTTGTGCCTCAGTGTCTCGACAGACAATATAGGCCTGACCAAAAACCTGCAGTGAGCGACCTTTTTCCGCGGCAAGCGCTTTTACCTGTTCCGCATTTTTTGCAGCAGCTTCCAAGTTTGGCGCAACGACAAAATTTAGGTGGGCGTGCTCAGCTGCAAATTGTTGTCCGCGCGGACTGTTGCCTGCACTCATAATGACCGGCTCGCGTTGAACTGGTTTGGGCTCTGAGTAGGCGCCTGGGCAGTTGAAATGAGGGCCCTCATAATTGAACTCTCCCTCGGTGGTCCACAGCGCTTTGATCAGTGAAATCCAATCTTCGGCGATGGTATAGCGAGTGTCGTGCTCGACTTGCTCTACGCCAAACATTGCAATCTCTTTCTCATTCCAGCCCGCAACAATGTTCAAACAAAAGCGCCCATCCGCTATCTGATCAACGGTTGCAAATTCCTTGGCAACGCGAACAGGGTGCACCGTTGGCACATGGCATGTTGCAAACAGTGCTATTCGCTCGGTGACCGCTGCAAGGCCTGCAGCCCAAGTAAAAGGTTCAAAGTTTCGATGATTAAAATTGGTATCTCCGCCCATGCCTTTCCAGCGGGCCACAGGAATAATCGCATCAAGCCCAATTTTTTCTGCCATTTGCGCGATTCGTTTGGATTCTGCCCAATTGGCCTGCAGTGTGTTTTCGGCGCGAGTCATAGAACATCCACCGCTGACATTCAGCCCGAAAACACCCAGTTTCAGTTTATGTGGATTATCAAGCATTGGATTTGACGTCATCGTAATGAGCCCTCCATCTGATTCTCTCCATAGTGATACGACTTGCCAGCAAAGACAAGTCAGTTGGGCTTTTGTCAGTGTTGATTCAAAACGCCGAGTCTTTTCGTCCGGTAACCGGCCAAATCCTGCGCCGATATTGTCCAGTGCATGTTCTGGATTAGCAGTTTCTGTGAGCACGCAGGTAACTTGTGGCCGCGTACGCGGGAGAAAAATTCACCACTGATGGAGGGGCGATGAATCGTGACGGCTATCCCCCATGCAATCGACGGACATACCGCCCTTTGCGTGAAAGAGTTTTAGCAGCGCCGTGGTGCCTGCCACATCATTATTCCGGAAAGGATTTGGAGTTACCCAGCCCAACCACAGGCAGCGAATCACGAGTGCCGTGAATCAATCGCCGGGGCAGCAGTTGTTGTGCCTGTAGCGCCATGGATCAGCTGATAGGGAGCGCAAGGACCGATGCCATCGCGGCACTTTTCCTGATGAAGTCTCTTCGGTTCGTCATTGCTGTGTTGGCTCCCCGGGTCGATGTCTTTTGGGTTTGAGTGTCCGTTAGACCGCCTCCGATACATCGAAGACCACTTTTACCGAGCCGGCACTGCGATCTGCAGCAGCGGCGAAGGCCTCATCGGATGCCTCAAGTGGAAAACGATGTGTCACCATTGCGTTGGCGATATACGGATTCTCAAATAGCAGTTTAGCCGCGATGTCGAAGCTGCGATTGGGGCTCTTACAGTTGTACATCATAGAAGCAACCAGCTCGACTTCCTTAGCGCAGAATTCAAAGGGTGTTTCGGTGGGCAGCCAAAATGTGCCTACCATAGTCACCCTGCCCATGGGACGAACTCGCTCTACCGCATCTTTGAGAGATTCAGAGTTACCGATGGCATCAATAACAACATCATAGCCATCTGTGGCAGTTAATACGCCGCCGAAGCTTTCTGCTATCGATTTCTGGTGTGGGTGACGGGCGATGATGTCGAATGCTATTCCCTTCGCACCCAGCACCGCCGCGATGGCCAGCCCGATAGGGCCAGCACCAATCACTAACACCCTGTCTCCACGCTCTATAGCGCTGCGATCTATGCCATGTACTGCAACTGCCAGGGGCTCAACAAGACTCGCTGTGCTTATGTCCAACCCTGTGGGCAGTATAACCAATGCTTCGGCTGGAACGTCAACGTACTCCGCCATACCACCGTTCCCGGTTATTCCCGCAATGACCGCCGTTTGGCTGCAGTGAACCCTATGACCGTCGTGGCAGGGACTGCACTCGCCGCAGCTGATCACCGGTTCCACCGCCACTGCGGTTCCGTCGGGAGTTGTTCCAGCAAACTCATGGCCGAGAATGAATCCATCTATCATTCCGCTGGGCATTACGTGTAAGTCCGAACCGCAGATAGAGGCGCTGACCACTTTGACTCTGATATTGTTACCCTTTGGTTCGGGTAGCTCCAGAAAATGAGGTTTGCTATCGATGACCTGTATGGCTTTCATAGTTTTCCTTAGCGCCCCTTGAATTGCGCTTCGCGACGCTCCACAAACGATTGCACACCTTCCTTCGAATCTTCAGTTGCAAGCAATGCTTTTTGGGTTGGGCCGAAAGCGGCTACCGCCGCGTCAAACCCCTCTTCAACGAAGCGTCGCGAAGAAGCTTTCGTCGCTTGTACTGCCAGCGGAGCGCCAGCCGCGATGACCTCGGCTATCTCTATTGCTCGCTCGAGTTGACGACCAAGTGGCACGACTTCCTGAACCAGACCTACTCGCTTTGCTTCTTCTGCATCGAATTCATCCGATGTGAGCAGGTGGTACATTGCGTTGCCCCAGCCACCGCGCTCCACGAAACGAATTGTTGCTCCGCCTGTTGCCATGATGCCGCGTTTTGGTTCCAACTGAGAGAAGCGGCAGTTGTCTGCTGCGATGACGATGTCACCACCCAGGGCAAGTTCGATCCCCAGTGTGAATGTAATTCCGTGAACGGCGGTCACGATAGGTTTTCGGCAGGCGCGTCCAAGGCCCACAACATCGATATGGCTGCCATCACCACTAACGCCTTGCGCCATTGGGCCAGTCCATTTCGGCAGGTCCAGCCCGGCGGTGAAATGATCACCGTGGCCGAAAATAACACCCACCCAAAGATCCAAGTCCTCGTCGAGTAGCGTCAATGCAGCAACAAGCTGCTTCGCCATCGTAGGGGTGTAGCCGTTGTATTTCTCTGGCCGATTTAATCCAATTAGCAATATGTGTCCGTGCACTTCGGTGGTGATCGAACCCTCTTCATTACTCATTTACGCTAGCCCCTTTCCCATGGCTCTCGCCAGTGTGTTAATTTTTGAAACTACCAATTTTCAATCTCACTTATATCGCCAAATCAATGTGGCGTGTAGGTTGGCAAAGGCTCACAGTCTGACAGATAGGCCTCCAGTGCAGCCATGTCAAAAGGTGTTTCTTGCTCTCTTACATAGTGTTCTGTCTGCGACTCCCACAAGGCGACTTTGCGTCCATTTATCGTCAGACATTGCCCGTTCCAGTGGGCTGCCGTATCACTTGCCAGCCAGACTAAGCCAAGAGCAACATCTTGCGGGTCGCCAAAGCCCAGCTTCGACGCCGTTTCACCGCTCTTTTCAATAATCGGCCTGGTCATATCGGTAACGGCAACAGGCCACATGGAGTTGCAGCGGATATTATAACGCTCCAATTCTTTAACAGCGGTATACATCATGCCCATAAGCCCAGCTTTTGCAGCCGCATAGTTCGTCTGACCAAAGTTTCCAATCAATCCAGAGGCTGAAGTGATATTGATGATATGGCCGCCGGAATTCTGCTTTCGCATGGCCTTGGCCGCTTCCCGCATACAGATAAAGGGTCCTCTAAGATCCACCGCGATGACTTCATCAAAATCTTCATCACTCATTTTCAACAGTGTTCTATCGCGCACTATCCCCGCATTGTTCACCAGGACATCGATGCCGCCGAATTGCTCAATGCAGGTATCGACCAGGCGGGTGCAGGTGGCCGAATCAGCTACCGAGCCGAGCACCGCGCACACAGGCGTTCCTATGGCTCGGATTTCTTCCAGGGTCGAGTTCATGGCCTCTTCATTGGTGCCATTGACAACCACCGAGGCGCCTTCACGCGCCACAGCTAAAGCGAATTCTCTCCCGAGACTGCGGGAAGAACCCGTGATGACCATGCGTTTGCCTTTTAGACGTGCCATGTTTGCTCCTTTATTTTTAAGTGAATGCACGCTATCCGATTGTGTTGTGGACGACAAGCAGATTCTAGATTTGCCCGCTACTCCTGTAAATATCAGAGAAATATAATTCGTCTAACGGGTGAAGACCTTATGCCCAAAAAAAATGTGGATTGAGCTTTCATAATAAATTACTGTTGGGCAACAAGTACACCAGCCCGAAAGACCGTATAGGGATTGTGAAGATGGGAATTAGGAATGACGACACGGCAGAACCTGGCTCCTCGAGACTGCCACTCAAAGATGTAAAGGTTGTCGACTTTGGTCAGTATATGGCTGGCCCTGCGGTTGCGATGATTCTCGGAGACCTGGGTGCTACCGTTGTGCATGTTGACCCGCCCGGTGGTCCGCTGTGGCAAACACCAGCGAACGCGACATTAAATCGTAACAAGCTAGTTGTTAACCTCGACCTCAAGACTGAACAAGGAATACAGCAGGCTAGTTCGTTGATCGGCGAGGCGGATATTGTCATCGAGAGCTTTCGTTCCGGTGTGATGACCAGGCTGGGGCTCGACCTGGCCACGTTTCGCGAACAGTGGCCCGAGCTCATCACAGTTTCGATTCCTGGTTTTGCATCCAACGACGAGTTGCGACGCGATTGGCGCGCCTATGAAAGCGTTATCGCAGCAACCTCTGGCGTGTTTACCGACATGGGGCTTAATCGCGTGTTAATGGGAGTTAACCCATCGTTTACGGCGCTGCCGTTGTCGTCGGCGTACGGTACTGTTCTAGCTGCCTCTGCCGCTGTTCTTGCTCTGCAAGCGCGAGAGAGAACCGGGCTTGGGGACCAGATCGAGGTGCCTCTAGCGGCGGCGGTTATGGAGGGGCTGTGTTACAACTCTATCAAAGTTGACGATATGCCAGAGCGATACAAGACACAGCGTCATCTTGAAATCGAGCGGCGACAGGTGGAAGGCCTGCCGATGAATATCAGCTACGAGGAATTGCAGGAACTGCTCGATCCGTTTTACCGCAGTTATAAATGCAAAGATGGTCGAATGTTCTATTTGGTTTGCCCCAGCCATAAATACCACGCGAAGCGTTGTCTGCAGGTTCTGGGTTTGTATGAGGAAATGCTCGCCGAGGGCTTGCCAGAAGAGTCTGACACCTACCTACCTGTTAGTGAATGGAAGGTAGGCGCGTCATTGGGGGTTTACCCGCTGCCAAAATTCTGGGCTGACAAAATTGCCGCCCGCATGAAAGAAGTCTTCGCAACCAGAACCGTGAAAGAGTGGGAGCGAAGATGTGGGCGTGGGAAGTTCCCGGGCGCACCTCATCGATGGTTGCAGGAATGGATGCACGACGATCATGCCGAGGCAGCCTGTTTGATGATTGACGTTGAGGACCCGGAGTACGGAACCATGATACAACCCGGTCCGATGCTATGGTTTGCGGAAAGCGGTGAGGAAATGTTGAAGCCTCGTCCGCGTCGATACGTAGAGTTCGATGAGGCACACGCAGCGCTGCGAAAAATCCGCACTAAAGTACCGAAGGTAAGAGACCTGGAGGACTCAGGTGGCTGGCTAGACGGAGTTCGCGTACTCGATTTGTGCAACGTGATCGCCGGGCCACATTCGGCCACCTATCTTGCCAGGTTCGGAGCGGAGGTCATTAAAATTGACCCCGCGAGTCCTAGCTATGATTGCGTAAACACAGTCATTTACGGCATGTCACACATGCGCGGAAAGCGTTCTGTGCTCGCTGACTTCCGGACCGTGGAAGGTAGAGAAATTCTGGAGAAATTGATTAAAACCGTGGATGTGATTATTTGGAATGCGACTGATTCACAAATCGAAGACATGAACTTTGACGAAAAAAGTTTGCGAGCGATCAACCCCGACGCTATTTTTTGCAAGCTTGATTGCTACGGTGGTGTCCGCACCGGGCCGCGCACGAACTATCTTGGGTACGACGATTTGGTGCAGGCAACAACGGGCATTATGCTGCGATTCGGCGGTTCGATGGATACCCCCGAAGAGCATGCGCATGTCGGTACGATTGATGTCATGTGCGGTTTCGCTGCCGCGCTGGGCATTGCCACAGCGCTTTATCAAAAACTCAGGACCGGCCGCACCGGCCGAGTGGCTACGTCACTCGCAGCCTTGAGTGGTCTCGCACAAATCCCTTACTGCTACGACTATGATCGCCGCGGCTTGTATGACGAACCGGAGGGTCGTGAGGTGGCGGGATATGACGATTTGACGCGGTTTTATTTCGCGTCCTGCGGAAACTACATATTGCTCAGTGCCAACGAGTTGGATACTTCACGATTCGAAGACGTTGAAGGGCTGGAGGGATTCAGCAAGATTGAGCAACCCCAGCGCGCAGCGTTTTTGGCATCAGCCTTTCTCACAGCCAGTGCGGTTGATTGGGAGCACCGACTACAAGGCGCTGATATTGGCGCGGCCGTGTGCGAGAATCTCGAAACATTGCGCGCCTACAACAGCCGCCTCGCGGATCAATCACCGGGTACAGATTGCGGAAGTTACTCATTCTCGACCGTGGAAAATCATCCCTGTGGGAGAACAGTCACGCAACTGGATCCCTATGCGGTGAGGCCGAGCCGCAGCCGTGTCAGTGCACTGCCTCCTGCGGAAAAGTATGGTGCTTCTACGCGAAGTGTCCTGAAGGAAATCGGTCTTGGTGATGCCGAAATCGAATCGCTTATCGAGCGGGGAGTCGTCAGCGAATCCTGGAGCAGGGAATATCTGCCAAGTTAGTTGAGTGTCGATGAGTGATAAGCATGCGTGTTATGAAACTGCTTGGTTAATTGTGTATCCCGCTTTACTCGACCCTAAGTTTTACTGGCTGGTAACTCATAGCCAGAGTATAGCCTTCAACCCACTGGTAGCTTTCAATAGCAATAGCAAACATAAGTACCGCAGGATCTGCGAGCAGTTGCTTCAGAGTAGCATTGCGCTGTAGTAGCAAATCTGCGATCGATCGCGCAGCGTCACCCGTCAATTCACGCGCCTTGCCAAAACCGCTCATGGCCAGACCTTGCGTATGGTCGTTGTTGTTTCCGGTACGGTTATCCCAAAGGCAGGTCACATTGGGGTGGTTGCGCATGTTCCTGACCTTGTGTGTATCTGGCTTCGATGCGATGTAGATCTCATCCAGATCCGTAGAAAAAGCATAGGCCATCAGATGTAAGGCCGGCTGCTGATCACCCAGCGTTGCAAGTACGCACTGAACTTGTTGATCCAACAGAGAAGTGATTGTGTTTTTCATGAGCCTAAATGGCGCCCTTGTCGCCGTAGAGGCGACGATAGCGCACTTTAGCCCAGCGCGAGTAGACCCATTCGGCGACACTCCTCACCAGTGGCCACCCCAACCAGCGATAAAAAAATCCGAACCGGGTGTGCTGCCAGGCGGCCACATTGGCCTCCAGCCCTTTCAAAAATTCGCCATCAGCTAGCTTGAGATGGAGTTCGCTTAACAGCAGCTGTTTATCGGGTAAGTCAGCGCCATCTGTCAGCGAATGAATATCTACCAATTGCAATGTGTCGTGCGCATGTAGCTGCAGCTTCTTAATCTCGGTCGAGCACAGTGGGCAGCGGCCATCATAATAAAGTGTATCGTGAGACATAAAGTGTGCCTGTTCATAAACTGCGGTTAACGAAGGGGATACGAAATTTCGCGCGCACTGGATCTGTCAAGATAGTAAGTGGCAGCACTTCTCGCTTTTACCCGGCTCCAGCCAGTATCGGTAGGGATTGGTGACGCTACATAGGCAGATAGTAGACAGCTGGGATCCAGGCCGATCTGACAGGCGTAATTACGTGGGCAACACATTAATGTGGTGCTTAGCTCCAACAAACCTTAAAAGGATATTGAGATGAAAATAGTCACAAAATTTCTAACGTCGATTGCTCTGTTCAGTACTTTGGCAGGCGCTGCTGTCGTTAACGCCGGCCACCATGAAGGCGGGCATGCAATGACGAAGCAAAATATCGTAGAAGTCGCAGCGGGTAACGAAGATTTCACAACGCTGGTAGCCGCCGTCAAAGCTGCCGGTCTGGTAGGTGTACTTACCGGCGAAGGGCCCTACACAGTCTTTGCTCCGAATAATGCAGCGTTTGCCAAGTTACCTGAAGGCACCGTAGAAATGCTACTGCTGCCTGAGAACAAAGACCAACTGGTCTCTATTCTTACCTATCATGTGGTAGCTGGTGATGTGTCTGCTGCACAAGTGGTAGAACTCACGCAGGTGACAACGGTGCAAGGTGGAACTGCGGCAGTCAGCGTCACTGACGCTGGTGTTACTATCGATGGAGCCAAGGTTATTGCTACCGATCTTAAGGCGTCTAATGGTGTGATACATGTCATTGATACAGTAATAATGCCTTCTTGAGGCAAGCTATTAGGCTTCATGTCTAATGAAGATTGAATGATAAAAGTCTCTCCTTCCGGAGAGACTTTTTTGTTTGGCCCGAGAAAATAATGGCGCGTATAAAGTGAGGGTAAAAAAGGCACACAATAGTGCCTTCAGATATACAGGAGGTGTGCTTAGCCACCCATCCACGCGTTGCACCAGCCGGCCCCGGCTACTTGTTTGCCAGGGAAGATGGAGCAATTGCCGTGGATGTCATCAACTGACGAATAGAGCGAACAGTTGCTACACAGTTGTTGGTCCCCACCGGGGCCCGCTTTCTTAGCCCATTTTTTGGCATCGACCTCGTCGGCATCTTCGTAGTAGCCCAGCGCCATGGCCATAGGGTTGGTCGGCGACAGAATGTGATCATCAGCTTCTACCGAGCGCGCAATAATAAGAGTGGCTAAAGCTGCGCCGCCGGCTTTTATAGCGTTGCGACGGGTCATTTGATTTTGATCTTTCATGGTTTCGATGTCCTTGTGGTTAGCCTGAATATACGGCGGCGTTGTGCCGATGGCTCAGCTTAGTCAAGCTCGTGTCCAGCTTTATGTGCTGTCGTGGTTCTCGCTCTTCAATGATGTCCTGCGCCCAATATTCGTTTTAATAGAACAGACGATTTTGAGATTTTTCATACAGTACTATGCAAGTCAACCACGCTTAAGGGTGGCAGCCCTGCATTCGCGGATCTTGCTGTGCCATTCTTAAAACGGGCATGATTTGAAGGACAATGAGTCAAGACCATGAATAAAATAAAACGACTTATCGGGCTATTGCTTTGCTTCGGCCCTATTGCTTCGGCACTAGCGCTTCTGCAATAGCGCGAGAAGTTGTGTCGCTGCCCTATGAAAGTTCTGCGGGATTCGTTTGGCCAAACGATGAAAAAAAACACTACTGGGAGATATGGAAGACAGAAGTCGTCACTAATTCTTCAGCACCCACCTTGTCGGTGCTTAAAGTAGGTGAGCAGATTGCGAACGAAACATCGGTCATCATCGCACCCGAAGATGCGCCACCGTAGAAATCTTTTTTGACTCAATGCATCCAAAAGGCACCTGCCAGACGTTTACCTAGTGAATTCCCCAAAATCACCAGGAGTACGTTTTATGAAAGCCCTAATCCTCTGCGCTGCTATTACAGCGGTTTTCGCCGTTGGGGGGCAAGCCTCCAGCCACTGATACTTTTTCCGATTTGCTAAAGGACTGTCTCGATCGGCTCGCTGATCTGCAGCGGCGCAGTAGTTTTCCGCCTTTGTTCACGGTTTTACGCAAGAAGAACTTGCCGCGCGCGAGAATGCACCGTTGGGCACGGTCAAGAGCCGGATACGCCGTGGCTTGCAGAGTTTGCGGGAGTGCCTGGAGCAATGAACTATCGCGACCCCGCTTTGATCGAACAACTTGCCAGCGAGTATGTGCTTGGCACATTAACGAGCCAAGCCCGCGCCCGGTTCCAGCGGCTTGCGCGTGAACGCGCAGACATATGAGATGCAGTGTGGCGCTGGGAATCCCGGTTGGGAGTCCCGTCGGCGGCGACGCCAGATCTAACTCCACCGAGCTCATCCTGGGCGGCGATCGAGAAACGGCTGTGGCCTGATACGTCCGGCGGTGGCTTGTGGAATTCTCTGGGCTTGTGGCGTAGTTGGAGTGCGCCTGCCCCAACTTTAGCCGCCGCTGCTCTGGCGCATTCCATTGAGTCGAAACTTCTCTTGCTTTAAATACTGTATGCATATACAGTTTACGTAAATCAACCAACCCCACACGAGGTGATCTGTGGCCGTAGTAGCAATGTGGAAATGCGATCGGGATCAAACAATGTTTGGTAGTAAAAAAGAGGCCGATACTCACGACAAAATGTTGGAGCTGGCGGAAAATTTTAGCCTGTTTCTCGGCAAACAAATAGACGGTATTAGCGAGCAAGATGCTGAGAATATTGGGCTGTTGTTATCTCAAAATAAAGACGTTCTGATCGCCGCCTGTAAAGGCAATCCGGATTTGTTGCTGAATATCGGTAGTGAAGCGGAACAGGAGGCATCGAACATTACGCCGCTTACCGCAAAGGCATAGTTTTTAGGGATTTGTTGGCAGCGCGTCAAAATCGCTGCCTTAAAACCTCGCCGTCGCAGTCATGATCAATGCGCCTTCATGATTTCTAATCTCGAGTGATTCGGTATTCTCGTCGTTAACCTGCCCAGATTCGTTTATCGAAAGCACTAACGCTTGATCTACGAAAGCAGGCGCGGCACCGCGGAATTCGAATCCGCGCATCGGGTTTTTTGGCCGGCTCGCTTGCACCAGATTCATCAACAGTGTCGCCATCAGTGGCCCATGCACAACAAGCCCGGGATAACCCTCCTGGCTAGTTGTGTAGCCGTGATCATAATGAATGCGATGTCCGTTAAATGTGATTGCGGAGTAGCGAAGTAACAGCCTGCTGTCGGGCAAAATATCCAGGGATTTTGTTGAGCTTTTCTTTCCCAGGGGTTTTGCTTTTTTGAATTCGGACGGCTGCCGATAAACGATGGTTTGTTTGTCGTGTATCAGCGTCTCGATATCTTGCTCGGTTTTGTGTGTATAGCTGTGATCGACAAGCACGAATACCAATGGACCGGAGGCGGCGCTTTGCTTTAGAACAACATCTGTAATAGTTGATGTGCGTTCGATGGGGACGCCTTCGCGCGGTGACTTGAGAAACTCAGTTTTACTGGATGCCCACATTCGCCGAGGTAAAGCCACCGGAGGTAAAAAGCCTCCCTTGGCGGGATGCCCGTCCACACCTAAGTTTTCACTTGTTACTGCCGGTTGTGCCAGGCACCAGTGAAGTCCTAGCGGAAGCTGCGGCTGTAGTTCATGGCTGAGTTGGGTGTACCCGCTAATCGTTGCCCTAAACCGCTTTAAAAGTTCTGGTGTGATGGTGTCACTTTCACACTCCTGCTTGCCGATCCAGGTGCGCAGGTGATCTATCGGTATTTCTTCTGACATTGCAGCCTCGCTTTAGTATGAGCCACTAGTGCAGCCCGATATCCTTTCGAAGGTTATTGAGAAACTGTCGGTTTTCACGGTTGTATTGATCAGACAGCGAAAAAATCTCCTCGAGATACACTTCAATATTCTCCGAATGGAGCCGTCGTCCCACTATCGCCGTTTCACCCCATACGTCATCCATCATTATTTTACCCAGTGGCACCCGGGTATGGACCCCATCGTCATACCAGGCTTTGTCGGTATCTTTCTTTCGATAGATAGGTTCGTTGACAATACCCTTTGCGTGGCTAAAGCCCCAAAGTGGAAAGGGAATATCGCCTTTTTCAGCTGCGACATGCTCGTTTAGCGCGGCCACCTGCCGATGGAAGTCCAGCCATATGGCCTCGTCCCCTAGCCGCCGCCACAGGTCGACGAAAAATACATGTGTGGGCGTAAAAAATATCCGCGTGTCGATATTATTGTTGTGGCAAAAACGCAGAGTCTCGGCAAGCCGCAGCAGGTTGTCGCGGGTATCTAAGGTGCCCGTTCGATGAGCGATGACGACATTTTTCGCTACATAAACATAGCCACTGCGGCCAGTTAGAAAGTGTGTTGTTGTTTCCCATGTTCCATCCATGAAATAGCGCCGGCCTGGAGGTGAAATTCCGGTCCTTGCAGCAAGACTGTTCGACATTGCCTGTATCGAAAACAGGCTGTCAGCCAGATCATTTATGTACTGAAGTTTGCTGGAAATTGAAAACAGACCCTCCTTGTTGCTAGCCATTCGCCCGGGCTCGAATCCTTGACGGACAACGGGAGTCGATCTTATGAAGGCTTCGTAGTCGAGTCCGATCATCACCTTCGACAATGGCTCTATGGCGTGGGCATGTTGAATAAAACTGAGAATTTCTTGTGGCGTCATCCCTGGCGCGGCGAGATTGTAGCCTCTGTCGTTGACCCAAGAAGTATGTTCGGGGTGCAGTCTCGCGCTGCGAGAAGATCCCACAATGACTGCGGTCGCCTTTACCTCTTTCATATACCAGGGTTTGGTGACGCGCATGTGATTGAACTGGTCAATGCGGCTTAATTGATCGGCATTTGCTTTGTCAAATCCGAACAGGAGATAGGGGTCGGTAGAGTAGTTGAACACACCTATGCTACCTGTCAGTAAAATCGTAACCAGGCCCAATACTAAGGCATATGTGTTGGTCGCGTTCAAAACTGGAAGTAGTAAAATTCGGTGATGGATGAAAGGTTTAGCAAGCTCAGGCTCAACAGGGCTCCGAAGCCGCAGGCGAATAACAGCGTGGGTCGCCAGCTTATCCAGTTAGATTTCCCTGTCGCACTGCCTGGTGAGGATATGACCGGATCATATTGATGCATGAGTTCCTGACTATTAGGCAGTAACCAGCAGATCGCAGCGGCGATGCCAAACATGAAATAAACCGTGGCGTAAGTTCCCCCGTCTACCCCCGCTAACAGCATCAGCCGCTGCGGTAGCGACTCTGTGAGCGTATTCACCAGAATCAAGTCGGGCGCCATGGTAAAAGAGACAAAAGCAGCGTCTAGAATTAAAAGAGCGGAGCCCAGATCCTGCGATCTGAATACAACGGTAGCGACCGACCAGGCAAGAAAAGTCAGTAGCACGTAAAACAGGCTCACCAAGGGGATGCTCCCCAAATTCCGAACCCCCAGTTTCTTCTGTATTGCGCGCCATCCATGATTTATACACAGGAAGGTGCCGTGGAGCGCCCCCCACATAACGAAGGTCCAGGCGGCTCCGTGCCATAGTCCGCCCAACAACATCGTTAGAAACAAATTTCGGTAGCGTGCGATTTTACCGCGTCGGTTCCCGCCTAATGCGATGTAGAGATAATCTCTCAGAAAACGGGACAGCGTGATATGCCAGCGATTCCATAGCTCGATCACGCTGCGCGACTTATAGGGCGATTTGAAGTTCTCAGGTAGTTTGATACCAAAAAGTCGCGCGCTGCCGATGGCGATATCGCTATACCCCGAGAAATCGAAATAGATTTGAAAGCTGAACCCCAGCGTAGCTACCCAGCCGTCAAGAGTACTTATCGTCTCGCCCTGTGCCGCCGCCGCATAAACAGGGTTTGACAGTTCTGCCAGCGAGTCCGCCATTACAACTTTCTTGAATAGACCGATTGTGATGATAGTCAGACCGACAGAAATATCGGTGCGCAATTGGCCGGCAGGCCGCAAAAATGAAAACTGTGGCATTACCTCTTTGTGATGAACAATGGGCCCCGCCATCAGTTGGGGAAAAAACAACACGAACAGGGCATAGCGTCTGAATTCGTACTCCTGGCAATCATCCCGTGATACATCAACCAGGTAAGCGATTTGTTGGAAGGTGAAAAAAGATATTGCCAGCGGCAGGGTTATTTCTGGAATCGGTATCAGCCAGTTACCCAGGGTGTTCAGGCTATCGACGAAAAACCCGGCGTACTTGAAATAGGCGAGCAGGCCCAGATTAAACACTACTCCCGCCGAGAGCCACAGGCGCCGACGGTCGTGCGGGGTTGCTGCCAATGTCCTGCCGACATAGAAATTGACAACGATGGAAGAACAGATTAACAGTAGGTAAAGGGGGTTCCAGCTGCCGTAAAAGTACGCAGACGCCAGTATCAGCCAGGTTATCTGGCCTTGGGTGCTGCTGCCACGGGAAAGCAGTACAAAGACGATGAAAACCAGCGGCAGGAATAGGAACAGGTATTCTGCGGAGTTAAAAAGCATCTAGGCCGACGGTCTGGTTTCTTATAAGTTTGCCATTATATAGGACAGACGGGCTTGGTGGCACCCAGGCAATCTCCCCTTATTAGATAGCGACAATCCTAGTACGTCTTCTGAATGCCCATAACCTCAAGTGAGTTCTTTATCTCCTGCATCCGCGGCTGCATGTCATCCAGTAAATGCGCCTGGGTCGGAATATAAAACAAGTTGTGGTCCAACCCTTTAAGCGCTACTTCCGCACATCGCTCAGGATAGATTAACTCCAACTCAGGAGGAGCCTTACTGGGGTCTGGCATCAGCCGAGATACCATCGGTGTATAGACTGCGCCCGGCATTAGCACATGCAAATCCAGTGCTCCGCCCTCGTGATCGATGCGCATCCATTCAAGTGCAACGAGGAGCGCATGTTTGGTCGCGCCATAGAAAGCCATCCGCCCCCGGTTTACCGCCTCGGGAACGCTGAGCGAGTTTTCTGACGCCGTCACCATCAGGCGACCGCGTTGTCCCGATTGATCGAGCAGGTGAGAGTAAGTTTGTGCGATTTTTAATGCGGCGTAAAAGTTGACTTCAAACAGGCGCGCCAAGTCCCGACTGTCTGTGATCTCTTGATCGACCACCCGGCCGCTCAATCCAATTCCAGCATTAGAGCAAACGAGGTCAAGTCGGTTTGACACGGTAAAGCTCTTTTCCACCAGGCTTGCAGCTGCACCGGGGTCAGAAAGATCACATTCGAGCGCTTGTGAAGCGTTACCGATGGAAGCTGCTGTCTCCTGTGCTCCCGGCAGGTCTCGATCGGCGCATATCACCTGCGCTCCACGAGCGCCCAGAGCCGTTGCCAGTGCTCTACCTATTCCTGATGCAGCACCAGTCACTAAAACAGTCGTGTCGTTATAGTTGATCATCATTGCCTCCAGTATCAGATGAATAGTCTAGCATCACGTGGGACCATCGTTCCCGTTGCGCTTCCGGGAGGGTCGGCTCGGAAATGATGCCGGTATTTCTGGGGGCGACACTGCTGGCAGGGACCCTATCAGGCGGCGACAGATCAGTTGTCAGTCGATGGAGGGCTCGACTGGTTTAGCGGTGAAGTTCTGGTGAACTTGCTGACGGTCGTGTATATGGTTCAGGTAGCACTTCTGGCGACGTGGCTGGTCAGGACATCCTCCGGTAGGAACAAAAGCGACTAGTCGTTTGAATCTTCACTGAACTGTGTCAAATCATCATCTATAGTGTGCCAGCTGGCTTTGGAGTCAACATAAATGTGGTAGCCCTTTGGTAGTTCTAATGTGCCATCTAAAGCTCCCATACTCAGATAGATGGATTCAGGTTCGGCGGTTAAATCAACTCCAATGTTTGATCCACAGTGGGAGCAAAAAAGTCGCCGATGAGAGGGTGACGACGCATAGCTTTGAATATCAGATTCACCCGTGAGATAGCTAAAGCCACTTTTGCTAACGCCGGCAAAGCTTGCGTAAGCCGCTCCGGATAAGCGGCGGCACTGGGAACAGTGACAGTGGCTAAAATCTTCCACGGGTCCCTGCGCGTTATAGCTGACGCGACCGCATTCGCAATGTCCGTTGATCATGTGAGAAACCCCCTCGATGGCCAAAGTGAAGTCCTGAATGATTGGCGCCGATCCCGATCCGCTAATACGACGTAACAGCTAACCCGAGCGCAAAGCAGCTTTGTTGGTTACTTCGCAGAAGCGACAATAGACCTGCCGCTTTAGGACCGCTATATTGTCTGTTCACCGATCATATCCCAATAACGAACTGTATCAAACGACTGGAACTCAACTATGAAAAAGTTATTATCCATATTGGCTGTCGCGCTACTTCCAATCAATTCCGTTGCGCACCAAGTGCCCCCGGTGCCGGAACCAGTGCCTCTTGAAGGGCTAATGTCAGCATTCGGCTGGGATATAGACAAAGCTGAGATCACTACTGAGAAGGTGACGGATAATCTCCATGTGTTATTTGGTTTGGGCGGTAACATAGTGGTTAGTACCGGAGATGATGGTGTACTGATTGTTGACGATCAAATTCCGCAACTCATGCCTAAGATTAAGTCGGCTATTGCTAACCTGAACGTAGGGGATGAAGTCGATTTCGTCATAAATACCCATTGGCATTTCGATCATGCCGATGGGAATCTCACTTTAGGTCCAGCTGGAACCTGGATAGTTGCTCATGAAAACTCTCGAGAGATGATGAAGGGAGATCACCTCATCAATTTGGTTGGGCTGTCGTATAATCAAAAAGCGTATCCAGAAAATGCCTGGCCGAACATTACCTTCGATGACGATATGTCATTTCACTTAAATGGTGAAACGATTGATTTGTATCACTTTGGCCCGGCGCACACTACCGGTGATACTGTCGTAGTATTTAGAAACAGCAATGCGGTTCACATGGGAGATGTGTTCAACAATGCGGGTTACCCTTTCATCGACGCGGGCAACGGCGGAACTCTAGATGGGGTGATTCATTTTTGCAGTGACACGCTTAACGTTATCGACAAGGACACGATTGTAATCCCAGGCCATGGGCCGATTGCCGACTATGAAAAACTGCGCGAATACGTGGCGATGCTTTCTACTATCCGAGATCGCATGGTTAAGCTTATAGACGAAGGCGCTAGCCTGGATGATGTGTATAAGGCGCAGGTCACCAAGGAATGGGATAAAACAATGGGTGACAACGCTGGATTCATTAACCGAGCGTATATGAGTCTCACGCATAAAGTGATAGATAAGTAATAGTAACTTCGGAGAAATGCGGCGATGGCTGAACCTCAAGCAAAAATAGAACCTTATGTTCTGGAGTCTCTGTCGGAAAATGTTCAGTGGCTGACTCTGAATCGCCCGAAGCAGCGCAACCCTTTGTCTAGCTATATGATCGCCGCCTTGAAAGCCTCGATAGAGGCGGCCAACGACAATCCCGGGGTTCGCTGTATTGTGATGGCTAGTTCCGGGCCGGTCTTTAGCGCGGGCCATGATCTTAAGGAAATGAGCTTCCACGAAGGAGAGAGCAGGGCAGAGCACCGTGCACGGGTCGAGCAGATTCTTGTGGCTTGTTCTCAGATGATGTTGGCCATCTTACATTCTCCAAAAACGGTCATCGCCAGTGTTCATGCCACCGCCACCGCCGCTGGCTGCCAGCTGGTTTCGGCGTGCGATTTAGCGATCGCCAGTGAGGCTGCGAAGTTCTGTACTCCGGGTGTCAATATTGGCGGCTTCTGCACAACACCCTTGGTGGGTGTGGGGCGTAACATTCATCGCAAACATGCGATGGAGTTAGCGCTGACTGGGGATATGTTTTCCGCTGAGGATGCTGTCCGGTTTGGGTTGATCAATCGTGCGGTTCCGGTTGAGGAGTTGCAGGGCGAGACGCAAAAGCTGGCGAGCAAAATAGCCGCTGGTTCGGCTCTGGGTATACGCTCTGGCAAGGAAGTGTTTTACCGGCAGCTTGATATGCCGATCGAGCAGGCTTTTGAATATGCTAACCAGGCGATGTTAGACACAATGTCGTCGCCAGAGTCGGACGAAGGCATTTCTGCTTTTCTGGAGAAGCGCGATCCTAAATGGGGCGAGGCCTGAGCGTCAGCTTAGTTCAAGCTAACGCTTCATCTGCTCAACTCGCGGATCATTTGGATAAATCCACTCGTCACCGATAACCTGCGCTACGCGCAATTCTTCGGGGATGTTGTCGATACCAATCATGCGATCGGCCGCTTCATTCCAGTGGTAAATACGTGCCTCCTGGTAGCTAAGCGGTACGCCCTCGAAACCGTAAGACTCCATAGAGGACTGAATTTTTTCGCCAAACTGCGTGTCTTCTATCAGTACCTGCTGTAAGCGGGCACCGTCCTCCTCGGTCCAAAAGTCCGGTTTCATGCCTTCTTTCCAAGGCGGCGCCATGGTCCAGGTTTCCATTCGGGATTTATTGATGCCATTAGGCCAGAAAAAAATGGGTGGTATTGCGTACTGGCTAAGGGGCAAGACCCAATTTGGGAAAATTCCGTAGGACTGAGTACAAGTGCGGGCGATTTCTCCCACCGTTTCTATTTGAGCAATATCCATTGGCACATCCAGTGCCTGCGTAGCGGATTTTCCCGCTGGGGTAGGTGCAACCATGCGCCCGTGTCCATTCGGGTATAGGGTATTCACATTGCGCCGATCATCCAGTATCGGCGCGACGGTATTTCTATGAATACTGGGCACATGGTAGACCTCGGTATTGGCCTCCATCGCAATTTTCCAATTACAGTCGAGTTCGAAAATATGCCGGGCCGCAAGGCGGCATTTGTGAAACTGAAACTCTTCCCACTCGTCGGCGATTGGGCCCAGCCACTCGCGCAGGTTGGGTGCATCAGCATCGAAATTTACGAAGATGAGGTTGCCAAAGCGCTCGCAGCGCACCGACTTGAGTCCGCGCTTGGACAAATCCAGGTTGTTGAAGTCTTCGGGATCCCGCACGGCTTTTAGTTCGCCGTCGTGGGTGTAACTCCAGCCGTGGTAGGCACAATTTAGGCGTTTGGACTTACCGCGAGCTTGGGTCACAACAGGTGCGCCGCGATGGCTGCAGGTATTATAAAAGGCCTTGATGTCGCCGTTTTCTGTGTGGGTGATCACTACTGGCTGGCCAGCGTTTTCCCATAGCATGAAGCAATTCGGATCTGGCACTTCATCGATATGCGCTGCCATCAGCCAGGATTTTCGCCACACATGCTGCATTTCCAGTTCAAAAAAACGGGGGTCTACGTAGCGTCCTGCCGGTATATCCGGCAGGATCGGCCACCCTTCTGGAGGCGCAGTGCGACCGCCTTCAAACTCCATCAACTGGCGCAAAGTGCTGATTTCTTCTTGGCTCATGCTCATGGTCGAGGTATTCCTTTTACGCTGGATCGAACTCTAGCCACAGGTGATGAAAGCCACGCAGCATATGTGAATGGGTGCGTACGTTTTTCTTTTCTGCGTGTCTGACGGATGCAAACCGGTCGAGCATTGCCTCCAGTGCCAGGCGAGCTTCCATACGCCCCAGCGGCGCGCCGATGCAAAAGTGGATGCCGTGGCCGAAGGTAAGGTGAGAGTTGGGTGCTCTGTCCAGACGAAATTCGTCCGGCGCTTCGTGGTGGTCGCTGTCTCGGTTGGCCGATCCCATAATCAGGATAGCCAAATCACCCGCGCTGATTTTTTGTCCGTGCAGTTCTATATCTTCGGTCACAGTTCTAAACACAAACTGCACCGGCGCGTCATAGCGAAGAATCTCCTCTATAGCGGCGTCGATTTTAGTTCGATCGGCCCTCAGCGCCTCCCAGACTCCCGGATTGCTGGCTGCATGATGCAGTAGATTACTGAGCAAATTGGTAGTGGTCTCATTACCCGCTATGAGGAGCAACATACAAAATCCGGCGATGTCTTCATCGGATAACCGCTCGCCATCTACCTCAGCATTAACGATTTTGCTGATCAGGTCATCTCCCGGGTTCTCGCGCCGTCCGGGGATGAGAGAACTAAAAAAGCCGGCCATCGCCATGATGTCGGGCATTCGCTCTTCCATGTTGGTCGTTTCCGACGTGCCCGTTAAAGCATCAGACCAGCGCTTGAAGTCTTCCCCGCGTTCGAGTGGGATTGCCATCATTTGAGAGATGACAGACACGGGTAGGGGAATGGTAAATGCCTCGGCGATGTCTACCGCAGTTCCGGTTTCAATCGACGCTACCATTTTATGACTGAGTTCACCTATGCCCCCCTCAATCTCCTTCAATGTGCGACTGGTAAAGGCCCGATTGACCAGCGCGCGGAGTTTAGTGTGCCTGGGTGGATCGTCTGACAGGAGCGGCAGTGCAACCGCCGATTGCTCAGACTCGGCAAAGGCAGAAGAGGAAAAAAGTTTGTGGTTTTTCAGGGCATTGAGCACATCCTCGTGCCTGCTGATGATCCAGTCGCGGCTTTCTTTATCCCTGAAAACGGGCTGATTCTCTCGCCACTGTCGATAGTGTGGGTAGGGGTCGTCGGCAATAGCAGGATCAAATAGGCGCACAGAGCGAGCTCTCCAAGGTGAAGTTGTGAAAAATATAGCACGCTATAGTTTTGAGTTGCAACATGCGCTAGTATTTATTTCGAGGCTATTCGTCATCAGGCAGGAGCACGATGCATCATGAGCGCCAAGCGCGGCAGTTACTCATCCCCACGACAGCAGCAGCGCAGAGAGAAGATCTTAACTGCGGCTAGGCAGCTAATTGCCGACAAAGGCTATGACGGCCTGACGATGCGAGATCTCGCACGAGCTAGTGGTGTATCAGATGCAACCTTATACAACTTGTTTACTACCAAGGGTCGATTGGTGATGGCAGCCGTCGCTGACCTTTTGGAAGGAATTACCGAAAGGGTACAGCAGCCGGATCAGTCTCACGGATTGTCTGCGATTATTCGCTATAGCGATTCTATTTGTGCGCAGATTCTGCAAAATCCTGCGTACGCGCTGGCGATGTCTAGAGCGCTGTTCCGGTCCGAGCCCGATAGCCCCATTGTTGAGGTACTGCTTGATTCGAATCGGCGCTTTTTGAGTAAAGAGCTTTACGCTGCAAAGCGCGCAGGAGAGCTGAATTCAGGAGTAGAAGTTGCTTCCAGTGCTACCATTTTGTCGGGGCAGACCTGGGGCGTATTGCTAATGTGGAACAAGGACCTGCTTGATCTCGAGGGCTTGCCAAAAATGATGCGTCAAAGTTTGGAGATGTCACTCTCCTCTTTAGCAAGCCGCAAAGGGCGCGAGTTTATAAAAGCGAACCGTTAACTGCCTGAAAGTGAGCCGCTTTTCAAAGACACTGGCCATTAGATTAACAATGCACTGATATATTAAAATGATATTTCCTTAAATAACCACAGGATATTTGTAAATTATATATACATTTTTTAGGGGGATAACTTGACCAATTCAGATTAAAGTCAGGACTATAACTTTCCGTATAAGAGCAAGCCCATCGAAAGGCGGGGACGCAAAGTCTACGGTCTAAGGGGTGAAAGCTCTATGACGGCTGGATTACCGGGGTGGGATGTATGATCAGACTTGTGCCAGCTCTGTTGGTGTCTCTAATGGCAACTACAGCCCATGCAGGCGAGAGTAAACTCTGTGGCCTTCAATTTGGTGACGCGCCTAAGGTCAGTAAGGCGTATTCTGCCAGTAAACAGATACGGTAATTTGGTAGCGATCAGGTCGTTAGATCGATTGAAGTAACTCAGCCCAGTATCACGACGTTTACGAAAAGCACGTCAAACCGCACGGAGGCTAGTCGTCTTCCTTCCACGGTTACGTTTGCCAAGTTTGTGTGTTCTTGGTGAGCTCGCTTTGTAAGCTGCGGACCTAAAGCCACTCAACGAAGATTTTTCTCTCCTGTGCAGATTGACGTGCTAGCTCTGCTGCGCGTTCGCCGAACAGTTCCTCCACGCGTTCACGGCGTATTTTCATGGTAGGTGTGAGAATGCTGTTGTCGATCGTCCAGGCATCCGTGGACACTATCACAGCACCAATACGAGCGTGTTTTTCACTCGCCGCATTCACTGCTCCGACCCGTTCGCGCAAAACTGCCTCAATGACTTCTCTGGGTAACTGCTGGGCCAACGCACTTAGCACGCAGGTCATCACAGTTTTCGAATATCCGCGCCCCAGTAGGCATATCTGTTCTGTGTGAGGGTTCTCGACAAAGATATTCTCCATCGGCGTCGGCGCAACAAACTTGCCCTGTATTGTTTTGAAGTAATCCTTTACCCGTCCGGTTATATAGTAAAAACCATCTTCGTCGATTTTTACCTTGTCACCGGTATAAATCCAGCCATCGACAAAAGTCTCTGCGGTCTTTTCCGGCATGTTGTAATAGCCCGGAGAGCAACCATCTGCTTTCACCTGTAACTCGTCGTCTTCGCTAAGTCGAATTTCAACGCCGGGCATCGGCTTGCCAATAGAGCCTACCCTGCGGTCATTGGGGTTGGTTACAATCGGACCCATGCACTCGGTCTGGCCAAAACCCTCCATCAGATGAATACCAAAACGGTCATACCAGTGAATGAGGGCCGGTGGTGTTGGTGCAGCCGCAGTCAGCAGGTAGCTAGCATTATCCAGGCCCAACTTCTCACGAATCATTTTTCCCACGCCTTCACTGTCGGCTTCAAGGGCTGCGTCGATAGCCTCCTGAGAGCCAAACTGACTGATAATCCCCTGTTGTAACTGTTCCCAAACGCGCGGCGGGCCGAACATGACATCGGGCCTGCAATCCGGGAGATCGCGCAGCAAGGTGCCCATGTTTTCGTTGAAGTGCACTTCGCCACAATTGATCAAGGAGGCTCCCTCGACGATTTGCCGTTCTGCGATATGCGACAATGGCAGATAGGAAAAATAGCGTGTGCCTTGCTCAGAACCAAAGGCGTCGCTGAAGCGTTTGACGGGAACAATATTAGAGGTGTGCGTTTGCATAACACCTTTGGGCACACCGGTGGTACCCGAGGTGAAAACCAGTGACACCAGATCATCGGGTTGACACCGATAGCTGGGCCTGCTGCCCCGGTGAGATGCCACAATATCTTCCCAGCGCAGATGTTCTTCTTCTAGCTCAACACCAGGAAGGCATACCAACTGAATGTCTTTGGGCAGCCCGGGCTTCACCTTGTCCCAATTTTCGGTCTCCCCGACGATCAGCATTTTCATCTCGGTAAAAGACATGACATATTCGGCCGTCTCGCCCGCCAGGGTGGTAAACATAGGTATCACGACATTCCCTGCTGCGATGCTGCCAAAGTCGGCAAAATACCAGTGCGGGCAGTTTTTGGACAGTAGGCCTATTCGGTGTCCGGCACCCTCCAGGTAGTGTTCCTGCCAAGCTGCGAAGGCGTTGATTTCACGATGCGCCTCTCCCCAGCTCCAATCTCGCAATGTATCGCCGGTTCTCTCTCTGAGCCACATTTTATCGGGGCACTGCTCGTTCCACTGGTCCAGGTAGTCAGTAAAGCTGTTCAGCATGGATATTCTCCGCATGTTTTTTTATGGTTTAGTCTGACATTACTCTTGTGGCAAATGGCCGCCACTCGAGCTTAAAGGTGCAATGTAACATGGATTAAATCAAATATGAGTCAAGCCTTGAGCATTGCGAGAAGCGAGATCATTTTTTAGTTTCTCTTCAAAAGCTTGTTCCCTACCGATGCGAGGACAGACCCCCCGACCACCAGCGTCGCTCCCAGCCAGTTCAGCCAATCCAATGGTTCGGTCTGTATAAACCCGGGGTAGAGCGCATTACTTATAAATATGAATAGTAGGGTTAGCATAGGTGAAACGGTTATAACAGCGCTGACCCTGCTGGCTTCCCAGTGCGTCATTGCCATACCAAAGCTACCATAGGCAATCACCGTGTTCAGAGCTGCAAAAGCCAACATCGCTAGTCCTGAACTATCGAGTTGCTGAGCTTGGGAAGGAGAGGCCGCCGGTAGGAAGCACAATGCTCCGGCGACGTAGATCAGCAAAAGCAGGTCGTTGGCATTGACATGTTTAAGCAGCTGCTTTTGTGCCAGGCCGTAGCAGGCCCATAAGACTCCTGCCATTAGCATAGCGCTCATTCCCAGCAAGTAACTTTCATCCTGACTCGCAAGAGAGCTCAAGCGGTGATGGAAGAAGAATAAAAAGCCGACAATGAACACTGTCACTCCCAACCATTGAACCGGCGCAAAAGGTTCTTTGAAAATCCAGACACTGCCTAGTAACAGTAATAGGGGCGCCAGTTGAATGAGAATTTGTGCCGCCTCGGCCGTGGTGTGATCTAGGCCAATCAGGTAGAGAATGTAGTTGGCCAGCAGACCCACAACGGCAACTAGCGCGAGAGGCCACAGCGGTCGGCTCAACAGCCTTTTGATGACGCCCGGGCTGCGACGGCCATACCACAGGAGGACGATGGCCGCAGATACACAAAAGCGATACCAAGTGAGGGTAATGCTGTCCATTTCGACCAGTACCACCTTGAGGGCGATAGGCAGTGCGCCCCACATGATGGCGGTGATTAGTGAAAAACCGAGACCGAGCTTCCAGTTGGTCGACATTTAAAATGAAACCGCTAGTGATTATTACCTGAGGCAACATTGTGGACTATTTTACGGATTAAGGCTCTAGAGCCGTTATCGCTATACGTGGCTATATGCGCCGACAATGCCTAAACTTGTCTGCAACAGATAATTAGTTGTTAGACGAAGGGTTCGCAGCAGCATGAAAATATGAGCATGAATGTTAGTGGTCTTTTCGCACTTACTCGCAGGGGTATTCGGGTTCACAATTGGCATTTACACACTGCCTATACTTATGGCGCCACCGTCACCAAGCGAGACCGCAATAGTGGCGATGTCATCACAGGCTGACTACAATTTAATACCGTATTAGTTTGGTGTGAGACTTTTGGAAAGCTTATTACATCAGCGAAATATTGCTAAGTAGTGCGGTTCGCCCGAGGGCACAGATTGCTCGCCGTGTTCCGTTGATCTCGTCACTTTCCTCAATAAGTGCACTGTGCGGAAAATACTTTTTATAGAATCATCATACCTATTAATCAACGGAGAGATCGGGTGAATTGGAAAGAAGAGAGTGAGTTTTGGTCGGTGAAATTTGAAAATACAGATTTTTCTGGGATCAAGATCTCCTCCAAAGAGTTCGATGGCTGTACGTTTGAGAAATGTGATTTTAGCGAGGCGATATTTGATCGATGTAATTTTGTTGATTGTGATTTCATGAGTTGCAACTTGAGCAATGCCAAGATTGAGTACAGTAAATATTCTGATGTTTGTTTTCGAGACTCAAAGCTAATTGGTATTGATTGGACTAAAGTGTCCTGGCCAAAATTTCTATTCGGATCACCCTTCAAGTTTTACAAATCGATACTGAACGATTGTTCGTTTTATGGACTTTCGCTGCATGATTTAGTGCTTGAAGAATGCAAGGCACATAATGTTGACTTCCGGGAAGGTGATTTTCGAAATTCAAATTTTACATACACAGATTTATCAGGAAGCTTCTTCGCCAATACCAATTTGTCGGGTGCGGATTTTTCAGAAGCTACTGACTACGATATTGATATCTACCAAAGTACAATTGAGAAAGCCAAATTTACTCGCTTTGAGGCTGTCAGACTTCTCGATAGCCTTAAGATTGAACTAGTCGACTAGATGAAATCGATAGGCACCTACAAAATTTCCTTGTGCGTTTACAGCTAAGGTATAGCAGATGCTTATGTGAGATTTCCAAAGCTGCCACAAGAATCCAAGGTTTCCTTTAGCAAGCCTACGTGGTCACGTGGTGCTTTTACTGCCGCAGAAAAAGCCTCGGTTCTTTGCTGTCTCCAGTATTCATACGTTTCAGGTAATCCTTCGCTGAGAAGTTCCTCCAATTTGGAGATTGCAGGTAGGAGTTCATAATATCGACGCCCAAGATCTGCCGACCACGGTTGTACTTCCAAAATGAAGAACTTTTGAATAACGTTAGGAAGAACATCTGCCGCGCTGTCTCGAAATTTTTCTGAGCACAGTGGTCCGCTGGTTAATTTTCTTTTGAGAAGAGCATTGGCCGCCGCAAGATGTGACTTCTGTTTGCCCAGCGCTTCAAGTAGAGCTCCGCCGTCGCCTTTGGAAATTTCGCTCAGTAGTATTTCAAATTCCAGATTGTTAGCGGTGTAGTCGCCGCCTAGCCATCGTTGAACGTGTTCAGTGATAGCATTGAGCGCTGATAGCACGGCGCTACTGGTTTGCTGTGGATAGTCTTTCAGGCTATTGGGTTTCTTCCAGAACTGACGAAACTCGGTGTTGGCCAGGGTTGCATTGTAAACTAGGCTGGGCAACTGCTGCCGCTTTAGTATAAAAGCTTCTTCGAGTAATGTTGCCAGTGCTTCGCGCTCGAGCTCCCGCATATGCTGAATACACTGCGGCGCGTGTTCAAGGTACTCAAGTTCTAATAAGAGTCGCTGTGAGTCACTGGCCATGATGCCCAGGCTGCTGTTGCGTTTCCCGATGGTAATTTGTACTGCGCATCCGCTCAGTGAAAGAAAGTCCAGCGTACCCAGGTTACTCGAGGGGAGTTTCAGTATTAGCTCACTAGTTTTGGGTATTGTTGGGTTTAGCTGTTCCACAGGTGCTGGAGCTTCTTCTTGTAATGTTCTTTCGAGGCGCTCAATGTAGATTGTAAGGTTTTGCTCAGGACCTACTTTCGCGCATGCGGTTAGCATTTCCAAAACCACCGCTATGAAAACAATAGCGAAGCGTGAGGAGGTCTTATTTTCGCCTCCTATGAGGGTCTCTTTCGATACGATTGCGGGCATTACCTATTTATAACGGAATTTCTTGTCAGGCGCGCCATCTTTTACTGCCCATTAGAAATAATAGGCCAGTCGGAGGAAGACTCCCGGCCCTGCGCTGAATTGTTTCCCTTGAATTGGGACGCCCAGGGTTGCTGCGTCAAGGCCGCCAAATTCAGTCCCATCACTGCCGAAGGGTAGATTAAAAGCAAACAATAACTGAAGGTTCTGTCCAGCATCATACTGACCTGCTATTTGTGCCAGACCAGAGCCATCATGACCCCAAATTCTCGGGTTCTTTCCAGCACAGACATCAGCTGGGTGTTCAAGACACTAAACGCGACCAATACAATTAACACCGCGTACATAACAAAAGCGCTAAACATATCTGCTTGTATCGCCTGTTTGAGACCGGGCTGTAACTCGTCCCAATCCAAAACGCGGAGCTGCGAGCTGCGCAGCTCTGACTGAATCTGACTCTTTAGAGGAACGACCGCATCGAGCGAATGTGTGTTGACGACGATTGTGTGCGCAATTCCGTCCATTGGTCGGGCTTTTCGATTTCCTGCATGAGGTAGTCATCGCGAACAACTAGAATCTCTTTGCCCCACACGACGGCCGAGTCCTCATGTGGTATAGATTCAATAACATAGGCCGTGTGGCCATTTTCTTCGCGGGTTTCAATCAAGCGGTGATCGTACTGCTCAATAATATCAGTGGATTTACTGATGTCCTTGTTGGACAAGTCCGAGCCCATCCAGCTTTGGCTCATCATGGAGGAGGGCACTTTGGTAATCCGGTTTATCTTGGGTGTGTAGGACCACATATTGCTGTTCATCAGCACAGTTGCATTGCCCGCATCCTTGGCCGGGCTGTTACGCGAACCAAGGTGTTTTCGGCACCGGCGCTCCAGCTTTTCATGGACATGCTTCGCTCTCAGTCGGGGCGGTGAATTATCATGGTCATTTCACCGTAGGAGGTCAGCCCTCGCCACATGTCCATCGCTTTTTCGATGAGCTCTTTGGCGTCGGGCTGCGCAGCGCTAGGCCAGCTGCTTCTTTATTTCACAGGTGAATGTACCTTCCCGAATTATGCCAAGGCATTTTTAACTCTCGCTGAATGGGCGTGGATGTTTTTGTAGTTTTCAGGGGGGCTACCTTTTACCCAGGATGAAAAGTCTACGCAGATCATTAAATCAAGATCCGCCAGGGAAATACTGTCTCCGACAAGCCATTCTTTACCTTCCAATTCAGCCTCCAGGGATGGCCATCCATGCTCCAGGCGTATTTTTCCACGTTCGGCTAACTCCGGTATCTGGGGTAGGTCCAGTGGGCCCGGTAGTGCCCGATTGACGAAGCCTTTGCCTCGATTGCGCAGGGCCTCTGCTACCGCTGACATCACCGTATTGAACAGCTTGTGGTCCCAGCTGACGATTTGGGCCTTCTCCAGTGGCGTTGTTCCCAGCAAGGTCTGTTGTGGATACAACTCCTCCAGGTATACGCACATGCCGATCACTTCGGTGAGAACCGTTCCATCATCTAGCACCAGCGCCGGTATAGTCCCCAGTGGGTTGATGCTTTGATACTCATTCCCCAGTTGCTCTCCCGCGATCATATCAATGGGAATTGTCTCAATTTCTATTCCTTTCAATTTCAGGAAAAAATTCAAGCGTTGTGCGTTTGGGGCTGCATCGTAGGAATATATCTTCATTTACGGCTTTCTCTTTCAGGTTGAATTGCAGTTTGAAAGCCCATGTTAGGGCGGAAAGTAGGCGTATTCCAGCCCTTAGAGCAATTGCTCGCCACTTTGGCCGGGAATTGCCCATAATTGCTCCCCTGGATCAGTTTTACCCCATGCAAAATGGGGCTATAATGCTCGGCTGATTGAGAGAGGAACATCTGTAATGATTCGTGTAGCAATAAGTTGTATAGCCATGGCACTTGCATTTAGTGTAACTGCCGCCAATTTGACCGACAAGCAGCGCGCGGCTATCGAAGAGCGTATTAAACCAGTGGGCGAAGTTTGCCTCGAGGGCGATAGTGGCTGCGGTGGCCCCTCAGTTGCTTCCAACGCCGGGCCCCGCTCAGGTGAAGATGTTTATAACTCGGCTTGCATGGCCTGTCACAGCACGGGCGCCGCCGGAGCTCCAAAATTGGGCGATGCCGTAGACTGGGCCGCTCGCCTTACCAAGGGCATGGACGCATTGTACGCAAGTGGTGTGAATGGTGTGCCGGGCACAGGTATGATTGCCAAAGGTGGCTGCATGAACTGCTCCGACGAAGAAGTTAACGCCGCTGTGGACTTTATGGTAGCCGGCAGTAAGTAGAATTTGCGCAGGTTTGAGGAACCGCAAGGTGAAAGCGTTGCGGTTTTTTTGTGCCTGCTCGGTTTGCATGGCACAAAGTCATGTTACGCACACTCTTCGAAATCTACTAATTGCTGAGTAATACGGTTTTCTTCTGGTAAAGCCCTTGCTCAAAAGCCGCCACGATAAAATGCGCCACGTCCGTCCGGCTGATTTTACCGGATGTCACTCCGTCCATATTTTGAACGATGCGATAGCGTGTTTCGGCTGAGCCATCGGTTAGAAAACCCGGTCGAACAATCGTCCAATTGGAAGCACTGTTCTGTAACAGTGCCTCCTGTCTATCTTTGTCTTGGTAAACGGTTTTCAACGCCATTGGCCAGAATATCTTGTCATAGAAAAAACTGCCGTGGCCTCGGCTGTCACCCGCGCCAATACCAGTGACTGAAATGATGTTCGTTGTTTGCTCCTGTGAAGTTGCAGCGAGAACAATCTTCATGCCTTCAGAGAAAATGTTGATGGGCTCCCGCGTGGGACCTATACCGATAGCACTTACAATGACGTTATGGTTGGGCAATATCTCAGCCATGCGCTTCGCGTTGGTGATATCACCGAGGACATTAGAAAGCCTGTCGTGGTCGAGTGTCATTTTTTCGGGGTGTCTGGATGTTGCCGTTACCCTGTGCCCGCGTTGCAGAGACAGCTTCACGACCTCAAAACCAATGCCGCTAGTCCCGCCCAACACCACTACCGTAAGGGGATTTTCCGCTTGGGGAGATAGAGCGGGAGGTGGGTCACCTACAGTGGCCAAACTCTCGCCGCTGATCGAGCCTTCGTCGGCGCAGCCCGCTAGCGTTGCCAGCGCTACTATTACTACGAATTGGAACAAGTTTCGTGAAAGCATCGCTGAACTCCGCGTACATGGGTCGGATAGTGTTCAGAGTCTAACGCCAGGGTACAGACTAAGCGAACAAGTCTTTCAACCCTGCCAGGGTTTCTTGCCCGCGCTCCTCATTGGCCTCTTTGGTTTCCATGCCACCGCCTTGCCACTGGAGGTCATCCTGGGGAAGTTCGTCCAAAAATCTACTGGCTTCACAATTGATGGTCTCGCCGAATTGCCTGCGCTTGAGTGCCATTGTCATGCTTAGTGTTTCCCTCGCGCGAGTGATGCCCACATAGGCCAGACGGCGCTCCTCTTCGATATTGCCTTCGTCGATACTGGCGCGATGGGGCAGCAGTTTTTCTTCCATGCCTATGATGTACACATGGGGGAACTCAAGGCCCTTTGATGCGTGCAATGTCATCAGCTGCACGCTGTCTTCACTGGCGTTTTCTTCCTCTTGTTGTTCCATCAGGTCCCGCAATACCAATCGAGAGATCGCTTCATCCAATCCCACTTGCTCGCTGCTCATGACTCGCTGCAAACTGTCGATTAGAAAATGCACATTGGACATACGCCGCTGGGCGACATCCTCGCTGGAGCTGAGCAGGTTCAGCCATTGCTCATATTCCATATCTCGGACCATTTGGCGAAGACCGCTCACGCCCTTGTCGCCGCCGCACTGACTTCGAATAGTGGCCATCCAATCATTGAACTGGCGAAGCCGTTTCAAACCCGCTTCCGGTATTTGATCACTGCCGATGCGTCTGCAGGACTGGGTCAAACTGCAGTGTTGTTTATTCGCAAAAGTACCCAGTGCTTCCATAGTGGAAGTGCCCAACTTGCGTCGGGGCACATTGGCAATGCGCAAGAAGGCATTATCATCGTTCTCGTTCATGATGAGCCGCAGATACGCCATGATGTCTTTGACTTCACTGCGGGCAAAGAAAGAGGTACCGCCACTCATATGGTAGGGCACTTGCTGTTGCTGCAAAGACAGTTCAATCAGTCGTGATTGATGGTTGCCGCGATACAAAATGGCATAGTCACCGAAGCGAGTGCGTTTGCGAAGTTTGTGATCGAGAATTTCTGCAACCACCTGGTCTGCTTCGGCGTTTTCGTCGGGGCAGCGGATCACTCGCAGTGGATCGCCATAGCCTAGCTCGCTCCACAGTTGTTTTTCAAACACGTGGGGGTTGTTGGCTATCAGAGTGTTTGCAGCTTTAAGGATGCGTGCAGTGGACCGGTAGTTTTGCTCGAGCTTGACCATCTTCAAGCCGGGAAAATCTTCCTGAAGCAATGCTAGATTTTCTGGTCTGGCTCCTCGCCAGGCGTAAATAGACTGGTCGTCGTCGCCCACCACGGTTAGACCACCCGTTAAGCCCACCAATTGTTTTACCAGCAGATACTGGCTGGTATTAGTGTCTTGATACTCATCCACCAACAAATAGCGAAGCTGGTTCTGCCATTTCTCCAATATCTGCGGAGAGCGGTCGAACAAAATCGTCGGCAAGGAAATAAGGTCATCAAAGTCCAGAGCGTTGTACGCTCGCAGGGCTCGGTTGTAGCGCAGATACGCCTGGGCGCACAGCATATCAGCTGGGTTGCTGGCTTCTGCAACCGCCTGTTCCGGCAGCAAACGGTCATTTTTCCAGGTGGAGATACGCTGCTGAATCATACTAGCCTGGTCACCAGCGGCCCCATGTTCCTGCACCAGCAAATCGTGAATAAGCGATTGGGTGTCCTGCCCGTCAAAAATGGAGAATCCGGATTTCAGCCCCAGCTCCTTGAGTTCAGAGCGGATAATTTTCAAGCCCAACTGATGGAAGGTGCTAACGGTGAGCCCTTCACCGGAACTAGCACTGAGCAATTTGCCCACACGCTCTTTCATTTCCCGTGCTGCCTTGTTGGTGAAAGTGACAGCGGCAATATTGCTGGCATTGATGCCACAGGTATTCACCAGGTAGGCAATTTTTTCTGTGATCACACTGGTCTTGCCGCTGCCTGCGCCTGCGAGGACCAGTAGTGGGCCGTCGATGTATCGTACGGCTTCGCGTTGTTTGGGATTGAGTTTATTCACTGGGTTCTGCAGAGTCGCTTTTTCTGTAATGTAGGGCAGGGAGATGGGGCGGGCAAGTCTAGCAAGATAAGAGAGGCTTCGTCGAACTGATTGCCGCCGAAGCCGTAATTGGATAGGGCGGCTGTGGCTGGAAGCTCCGCTTTGCGCTACAGCGCATCAACGGAGTGGGAGCGATGCCTTAAGCGGCGTTTGCGTTAACGCGCTCTGGATCAAAGCTAATATTCATCTCGCGTATAGCGTTGACAAAGAACGACTGCACGTACTGAGGCTCCTCCTTGAATTTGGGATTGCGCAGCCTAGGAATAATCTCCTCCATCATGATGCGCAGTTCCAGGCGTGCTAGATGCGAGCCCGGGCAGAAGTGCTGACCTATGCCGAAGGAACGCAACTGATTGTAGAGGTCGGGCATACGCTCAGCACGAGTCACATCGAAATCCATCGCGTCATCGCCAAACACGTTCTCGTCATGATTGATGGTGTGGTAATGCAGAACCACTTTGTCGCCCTTTTTAATAAGCTGTCCGCCCACCTCGACATCTTCCATGGCTGTTCGGCGCATCGCTGTGAATGCAGTGTTGTAGCGCAACATCTCTTCACAGGCATTGGAGATTTTGTCGGGATTGTCGACCAGGTACTGAAGTTGATCGGGATTCTCCATCAGTAGGCGCATACCCTGCGCAATAACCGTCCGCGTGGATTCGTTGCCACCTACAAGAATAAGAATGAACATCCAGCTAAACATTTCTTCGCTGATAGCTTCGCCATCGAGCTCGGCGTCCAGGAGCGCGCCGGTAATGTTTTGCATGGGCTCTTTGCGGTGCTGTGCGGCAATTTCCAGCGCATACATTATGACTTCAAGTGATGCGGTTTGCCCTTCGACCTCAGAGATGGACATGCTGGGGTCGTCGGCGAAGATCATGATATTGGTCCAGTCAAAGAACTTCTTTCGATCCTCCAGTGGTATACCCAACAATTCTAAAATGGCGATGAGTGGCAGTTCTGCGGCAACCTCCTCAACAAATTCACACTCGCCACGGCTGGCGACGCAATCGACGATTCGTTTGGCGTGTTCACGAAACTTTGGTGCGTAAGATTCAACGGACTTGGGAGTGAAGGCGTTTCTGACGATACGGCGCACCTTCTGGTGCTCAGGTGGGTCCATATTGATAATGGTACTGCGGTGTATCCCCACTACCATGTCTTCATCGTATTCCATCGGAAACGCAGTTCTTTGTGCAGAGGAGAATAAGGCGGGTTTTTTTGAGATGAAATCCAGCTCCTCCTGTCGGGTAATCACCCAATACGGTACGCCTGTAATCGGATCATCCATGTACACCGCCGGACCGGCGTCACGGATTTGCTTAAGCGCTTCATAGGGCATGCCCAAGGCGTATGTTTCCGGGTCGAGGAGGTTGGCGAAGGGACATTGGCTCATGGTGGACTCCGATTGTTCGCCTGGCTCGATTGGGCGAGGCATCAACTAATGACTATTAGTTTGTAGGAAATCTTGCCATAACTGCGCTCGGCGGTAAAGTTGTATCGGCAGGAATGACATTTAAAATCCACACTGTACAAAGGCTAATCAGAGGCGCGGTCTCGTTAACTGAAATCCGGATTTCGATAAGCAAGCGCTTCATTCAGGTGTGTGTTCAACACCTTACTTTCTGCGGCCAGATCAGCGATCGTCCTCGCCACACGAAGTGAGCGGTACACCGCTCTGGGCGACAATGTCATACTTTTCATCGCTCTCTCAAGATAGCGCTTTTGCACTTCCTCAAGAGCGCAGTAGTCGCTAAGCAAATCCTGCTGGACGTGGGCGTTGCACACGCCCTGTCGCTCAATTTGGATCGCTCGTCCAGCACAAACCCTGGCCCTGACGGTACTGGAAGATTCCCCGCTAACGTGCTTTTTGAGTAACAGTTCCGGGGGAATGCGATTCACGGGGATGTGTAAGTCGATACGATCTAGCAAGGGCCCGGAAATCCTTCCTCGGTAGCGTTGTAGCTGGTCTGGGGTGCAGCGACAAACCTTTTCAAGATCTCCAGCATAGCCACACATGCACGGATTCATTGCGGCGACCAGCTGGAACCGTGCTGGGTAGGTTGTTTTGTGTCGGGCACGCGACAACGTTATCTCACCTGATTCCATAGGCTCTCTGAGCATCTCCAGAGTGTGCCGCGTGAATTCGGGTAGTTCGTCCAGAAACAAAACCCCGCCGTGGGCCAGGGAAATTTCACCAGGGCGGGGCCTGCTTCCCCCGCCAACCAGTGCGGCGGCGCTAGCGCTGTGATGGGGGTTGCGAAATGGTCGTCTCAAATAGCACTCCTTAGGCACGTTGCTTCCACCTAAGTTTCGCAGTGATAACCCTGCCAGTGCCTCCTCGGCACCAAGGGGAGGCATAATTCCGGGAAGACGGCTCGCCATCATGGACTTCCCGGTGCCGGGGGGACCAAAGAAAAGGAGGTTGTGGCCGCCACAAGCGGCAATTTCCAATGCTCTGCGCGCCGTAGCTTGTCCTACAACCTCGGTTAAATCCGGGTAGCTGTGAGTGACATGATTAGCCTCCATCCTTTGGGCCTGAATTTCCTGGCGGCCGTTTAAGTGGGCGCATAACGTCAGGATATCTGAGGCGGGGATCACTGAACTACCCGGTACATGAGCTGCAAGAAGGGCACACTGCGGCGGCACGACCAGTTTTCTGTTCGCGGAGGTGGCCTCTATCGCCGCATTGATTGCGCCGGGTATCTCTCGCAGGCTTCCATCCAGCGCTAATTCCCCCAGAAACTCGTGCTCTGCCAGCTGTTCACTGTCCAATTGATTGGATGCAGCAAGTATTCCCAGCGCTATCGGTAAGTCAAAACGCCCGCCTTCCTTCGGCAGATCTGCGGGCGCCAGGTTGACGGTAATTCGCCGGTCGGGAAAGTTGAAATGGGAGTTGATCAGGGCACTGCGTACACGTTCTTTGCTTTCGCGCACAGCTGTTTCTGGCATACCAACGATATGAAAAGACGGTAGGCCATTGGATAAATGCGTTTCAACCTGCACTAAAGGGGCGCTAATGCCGTCTAATGCACGACTGTTTATCACTGATAATTCCATGGCTCATCCTTGAGCTATGTCTAAATGAAAGCCCCAAAGGGCAGGGGCTCAGGTCGCCAGCTTTGCCAGCTCCGTGGTCAATTCTTCCAACTGGGCTTCCAGACTGGTGATTTGCGTGCGTGTGCGCTTGAGAATTTCAGTTTGAGCGTCAAATTCTTCGCGACTCACCACGTCCAGTTTGGACAGGCCCGACTGCATCAAGGCGCGAACGCTCTTATCGACCTCGTTTTTGATCCCACTATTGCCGACCAGTTCGTTTACGTGCTGCAGCACATCGCTAAGGGGTGGAGGCTTTAAGGCCATGGTGTTGCCTTTACTAGTGATTACTTGGGAGAGGGGATTCTAGCGGAATTGGTTGTTCAGTCACAGAGCATCAGTGCGCACTTTATTGGTGCGGCGTACTTTATTGGTGCGTTATCTGTGCCTCTTGATGATGCCTAAATAGATTTTTTCAGTAGCGAAGTAAAGCTAACTAATTGAATTTATGAAATAAAGCCTTAGTTGGCACGGCACATGCAAAAGTTGGCTTGCTACGTTTACAAAGTGTGACCCGTAATACCTAAAGCAACAAATCGTAAGCAATTTGTATTTTGCAGACCTTAATCTTGGAGAAAGAAAACATGTTCAACAAAAAACTACTTCCCGCAGCGCTCGCAACAACTTTTCTGGCCGTAGGAACGATCGCTCAGGCGGAAATGGAAGTCAGCGCAAACGTTGCTCTCACAACGGATTACAAATTTCGCGGCATTTCCCAATCCGATGAATCACCTGCTTTGCAAGGTGGTTTTGACCTTGCCTTTGACAACGGTATGTATGTAGGCACTTGGGCTTCCAGTGTCGACTTCGACACTAACGGCGACGGCTTCGATGGCTCTCTCGAGCTGGACTACTACGTGGGTTGGGCCGGCGATGTTGTAGACGTTGGTGTCCTCTACTACTCCTACCCAGGTGATGACGGCGCCGATGGCGACTATCTTGAATTCTACGGAAACGTGGCTATCGGCGATGGCAGTATTGGTCTCGTCTACTCGGATGACTACTACGGCGAGACTGGCACCTTCTACTATGTGTCTGGTGACTACAGCTTCGCACTGGGCGAGAACCTCTCATTAGATCTACACGTTGGTTACAACGATCTTGACTCAGACGGCGGTTTTTTGTCAGACGGTCAGGACTCCTATATCGATTACTCAGTGGGTCTGACGACTTCTGTTGCGAGTGTTGATTTGACGCTTGCCGTTGTCGGAACCGATCTCGATGAAGACGAAGTGTTTGGCACCGACTGGGGTGATGACAGCGTGATCTTCACCATCTCCAAGAGTATGTAATCGAACTCGATTCTCACACCTAGAAATACCGGGCGCTCCAAGGAGCGCCATACCCCCAAGCAGGAGAATTCCATGAAATTAATCACGGCTATTGTTAAGCCATTCAAACTGGATGATGTGCGTGAAGCCCTTTCTGAAATCGGCGTTCAAGGCATTACGGTTACAGAAGTTAAGGGCTTTGGTCGACAGAAGGGACACACCGAGTTATATCGCGGTGCCGAGTACGTTGTCGACTTCCTCCCCAAAGTAAAAATTGAAGTAGCAGTTGGTTCAGCTTTACTGGATCAAACAATTGAGGCGATTACCAAGGCAGCAAACACGGGAAAAATCGGCGACGGAAAAGTATTTGTCACCGCTTTGGAACAGGTAATCCGAATTCGCACTGGTGAAACCGGTGAAGACGCTATTTAAACCTCCAGCCATATAGAAGAGAGAAACTCACATGGAAAACGAAATTTTTCAACTACAGTACGCGCTGGATACCTTTTACTTCCTGATATGCGGCGCTTTGGTAATGTGGATGGCCGCTGGCTTCTCCATGCTGGAAGCGGGCCTGGTTCGCTCCAAAAATACGACAGAAATTCTGACAAAGAACGTTGCCTTGTACGCAATTGCCAGCATCATGTATATGATTTGTGGCTATTCGATCATGTACGGTGGTGGTGAATTTACAATGTTCCTTAACGGAATTACCGGAGACGGTGTTGCCGGTGCTGAAGAAGCTGCAAGCTATGCTCCCTCTGCAGATTTCTTCTTCCAGGTAGTGTTTGTTGCTACTGCGATGTCAATTGTCTCTGGCGCCGTTGCTGAGCGTATGAAGCTCTGGGCGTTCCTGATATTTGCCGTTGTGATGACGGGTTTCATCTACCCAATGGAAGGAAGCTGGACCTGGGGCGGACAACCGGTATTTGGCATGTACACCCTCGGGGACCTTGGCTTTCTTGACTTCGCTGGCTCCGGTATTGTTCACATGGCTGGTGCTGCTGCTGCTTTGGCCGGTGTTCTTCTAGTCGGCGCACGTAAAGGTAAGTATGGCGCTGACGGTTCGATTAAGGCTATCCCTGGTGCAAACCTGCCAATGGCGACCCTGGGCACATTCATCCTCTGGATGGGTTGGTTCGGATTTAACGGTGGTTCGGTGTTGGCAACTGCCAGCGTCGACTCAGCCAATGCCGTAGCGGTGGTGTTCATGAATACCAATGCCGCGGCCGCAGGTGGCCTTGTTGCAGCGCTTATCACCGCACGGTTGGTGTTTGGCAAAGCTGATTTAACCATGGCCTTGAACGGCGCACTGGCTGGATTAGTCGCGATTACTGCTGGACCCGATACGCCTACACCGCTACTGGCAACTTTGTTTGGCGCTATCGGTGGCATTTTGGTGGTCTTCTCCATCCTGACGCTGGACAAGCTGAAAATAGACGATCCTGTTGGCGCGATATCGGTTCACGGTGTTGTTGGCCTGTTTGGATTACTTATTGTGCCCGTCACCAATTCTGACGCGGCTTTTAGCGGCCAGATTATCGGTGCACTGACCATCTTCGGTTGGGTCTTTGTGACCAGCTTGATCACTTTCAGCATTATCAAAGCTGTTATGGGCATCCGGGTTACTGAGGAGGAAGAATACGAAGGCGTTGATCTTTCGGAATGTGGAATGGAAGCTTATCCAGAGTTTGTCAACCAATCCTCATAGCATCTTGTTTTAGCGAGCGCATCTAACGATGCGAGTTTTGGGGGCCCTTCGGGGCCCCTTTTTTTGGTTTTACAGTTCTGTAATGAGGCCTTGTCATTCTCCCCACGCAATACATAATAGCTCCTCCTCTCAGAACGGAGATTTGCGGAAATGAAACTGGTTACAGCGATTATCAAACCCTTCAAAATGGATGACGTACGTTCTGCTCTATCCGATATAGGGGTGCAGGGCATTACAGTGACTGAAGTGAAGGGTTTTGGCCGCCAACGCGGACATACTGAGCTCTATCGGGGAGCAGAATACGTGGTGGATTTTCTTCCGAAGCTAAAGTTGGAAATAGCGGTGGGTGATGCTCACGTAGAAGCGACAATAGACGCTATTGTGCAGGCAGCTAATACGGGCAAAATCGGCGATGGAAAAATCTTTGTTTCGGCAATGGAGCAAGTGATTCGCATCAGAACAGGCGAAACAGGTGAGGAAGCCATTTAGCCTCCCGGCCGTGCTGATTAAAAGAAATAAACAGCTATGATTAATACCGCCATCTTGCGAGCCGCTGTGTTGGCGGTAATGTGTAGTCTGGCCGCCTGTGGCGGCAACGCCAAAACCATTGAGCAAATAAACTCTCAGACTCAGCAGATCCTGGATTTAGAAGAGGCTTATAACAAGGGTATAGTCACCGACGAAGTCTACGAAAGCACCAAAGCGCGCATACTTGCCCAGGGTTAGAACAGCCTACACCTGTACGAATCGACAATACTCTCAATGGCCATTGGCAGTTTATTCAGTGATTTGATGTCGCGATCCGCTTTTTTGATATCGGGCCATTCTTCAGACTGAGAATTCATCCAGATGGTGTGCATGCCGAGCTGTTGGGCAGCTTGTATATCGTGGCTTGGGTTGTCTCCCACGTGAATAATTTCACCGGCAGTAGCGCCTGTTTTCTCCATCGCCGCATGAAACATATCCGGTGCAGGTTTGCTGGCATCGAGGTCTTCGGCCAGGAAGGCAAAATCGAAATACTCAGCGGCGTCGGTTTTGTAGATGTCAGCGTTGCCATTGGTCAGTGCTCCCAATGTGTATTGTCCAGCCAGTTGCTGCAATACTTCCAGGGCCTCCTCGTAGAGCACCACTTCGTGACGTAAATCCAAAAACACTTTAAACGCTTGCTCAGCGCCTGTACGGGATTCTTGCTCGGAGAAGCCCGCGGCCAACTGCAGCTCGTAGAGCAGTTGTATTCGAATCTTGCTGATTTGGTGAGCCAGCTCCGGGTGCCGCTTCCAAACGGATTTCTTAATTTCCCATAGGCTATCGTGGTCGTAGTGCTCGATGGTGCCCGGTCGATTGGCTATCAGCCAATCGCGCTGTCCTTCTTCGGCGCGCAGTAGCACCGGTTCAACCTGCCAAAGGGTGTTGTCTAAATCAAAGGTGATGACTTTTATCGGCTTGGACATCGTATTATTCCGACTTACTGCGTTTGGCTCTGGGGTGGGCCTTGTCGTATACCTTGGCCAAATGTTGAAAATCCAGATGCGTATAAATTTGTGTGGTTGAGATGTTGGCGTGCCCCAATAGCTCTTGCACCGCTCGAAGATCGCCGCTGGATTCAAGCATATGGCTGGCAAAAGAGTGGCGCAACATATGAGGGTGCACGTCCTGATGCATACCGCTTTTTCTCCCCTGCAATTTCAATCTCGCTTGTATGCTGCGCACGCTTATTCGTGTACCGCGGTTGCTAATAAAAAGCGCTCTGGCTGCATCGGCATTTACAGCGGTAGAGGGCCTGACTATTAACCAATCGTCAATGGCTTTTAGCGCGACAGATCCGATGGGAACAGTGCGTGTTTTATTTCCTTTACCGGTTACAGCCAAAAGCTTTGAATGGCGGTCAATGTCATGCACATTTATTGCCACCAGCTCTGCCAGGCGTAATCCCGAGGAGTAGAAAAGCTCCGCTATTGCACTGTCCCGCAGTGCTATATCCGAGTCGGCTTTAAAATCTAAAAACTTACTGACCTGATCTGCATCCAGAGTTTTGGGAAGCTTGCGCGGTTTTCTTGGTGCTTGCACGGATGCTGCGGGGTTGCGTTGCTGTCCCGTTTCGCGGCTGAGATAGTTGAAATAGGATCGGCAGGCGGAGAGACTGCGTTGAATACTGCCGCCGGCCAAGCCCCGCCGGTGCAATTGGCCAACCCATTGACGTATCTCCGTTTCGTTAATATCCTGGCTTTTGGAAATGCTGTTCTGCTGGCAGAAACTTTCTAGAGATCGTAAATCGCGGCGATAATTTGTCAGAGTGTGAGGTGACAACTGCCTGACATCTCGCAAGTATTCGAGAAACTGGCCGGTCGAGTATGTGATTTCCGATTCGGCCACGTTGCGGTGATCTCTAATGGTTGAGACGGGGTAAAATTCGGATGATGACCTCTGCTACATGAGTTAGAAACACGGTCCCCATTGTGCTGCTGTAGCGGTTGGCATCAGAGCTACCTACGGCGATAATGCCCAACGCCTTATCCGAGTACATTGGCATCATT
>JBLGAR010000009.1:0-57749 GCA_047612385.1 Cryomorphaceae bacterium
TTGGGTCGCGAGAACTTTCTCCGTTGACCACCAGGCCGTATTTAATTTGACCCGTTTCAAGCATCATCAAGATATTTGACATGCCATCTATGAACCCTAGACAAGCGTTACCTATGTCATAATTCCGGCATTTTGGAGATAGCTTTAGGTTTCCATGCACGAGGCACGCAACGGACGGTTCAATATAGTCCTTGCTAACTGAAGTGTTGATGATGCAACCGATCTCGTCAGGGTTGATGCCCGATTCTTCGATGACTTTTCTTGCAGCCCCGGTTGCGACGTCGCTAGGTGCAGTACCGGCATCCCAAAAGCGCCTTTCCTTTATACCGGTCAGCCGCTCCATACTACCCAGCGGAATTCCGAATCTATCTAAAGTGGCAGAAAACTGCTCCTCAATACTGAGCGAAGTAATGATATGGGGTGGCAATTCATAGGCGATGGCTTCTATGACGACATTAGTTGGCATGCTAGTGGTCTCTAATTTGGAGGGGTGACAAAACTAATGGGCGCTTATTGTGAGCATTTAGAAGTATGCACACAAGGTCAATCATGATTTATGCCGTAAATCGCATAGCATGAAAAGCGCTGTGGTTAGCAGCTTACGCTCGTGAAAGAGTTGCCCTGCCGACGATACCCGTCACGCGTCTTACCAGACATTTAGGTGTCGCACGGGAAAGAATGCTTGCAAGCTTATTTTTCGCACCAGGCACAACAATGGCCTTGCCTTTGAGGCTCCCATGAAATGCTTTATGAGCAACAGTTTCGACATCTGCAAAGACCCAGTTGGGGATATTCAGTAGCTTTTCACTTTTCTTTTGCGCATTGGCCACCATATTGGTCGCTGTTAGGCCGGGACACAGAGCGGTCACTGTCACCCCGGTCCCACGAACCTCTTCGGCCAGCGCTTCAGACAGCGATAGCACGAAGGCTTTAGTTGCCGCATAGGTGGCGACACTAGGAAGTGGCTGGAATGCCCCTAAAGACGCAACGTTCAAGACTCGGCCAAAACCGCGCTTGATCATAGGCGGCAGCAGATACGCCAGCATAGCGGTAGTTGCGCACACGTTGAGTTGAACCACCCGCTGGTGGTCATCAACAGGTATTGCCGCAAAGGAGCCATGCTCTACAACCCCAGCATTATTCACTAACACATCGACCTTCGGGCCATCCGCCAGCAGCGTCTCACATAATTCTTTGACGTTACCCGGAACGCTAAGGTCGCAAGGCCGCACCGCAACTTCCACACCGTAATCCTGGTTAAGCTGTGCGGCCAATGCCTCCAGTTTACTCACGTTGCGCGCAACCAGTATTAGATCGTATTGATGTTGTGCATAAACCCGGGCCAATGCCTCGCCTATGCCTGAGGAAGCACCGGTGATCAATGCTGTTTTGGGTGCCGCCGTCATGTGTGTGAGTCCGATCAATTCTAAAAAGACGTCAGTTATACACTGAAGTCGTCATGTTTTCAGGCACACAACCGTATCTTTAATGATTTGGTTCAGCACAGCCCAAGCGCCTTCGATTATGAGCTATAACAAATGAGCTGTGAGGCGGGGCATATTAGTAAGGACTTCATCGATTCTTGCCAAGCTGCGCCTCAAGCTTTGCTTTCATCGGGATAACCCATTGCTCTTTGAGTTGCGCAGACAGCAGCCCCTCTGCGTCAAGTTCGTCGCACAAATTCATCTGATGAGCCAGATCAAACATATCGAACTGATGGCAGATTCGCGCCTCTTTATCCAAGGTAATAAATGAGACACCCGGAGTTTGGTAATGGCTACCGTCGGGTTTAAGACCAGGACCCCGGTTCAACCAATGGGTTATCAGATTATTGTCAGTACCAACGAAAACGCCCTCATAGGGAAAGGTCCACCCTTTCCAGCCTACTTGCATATCCCGGCCGTAGTGCGTTGCTTTGATCTGATCAATACCTTCGGCAACAACTTTCATTACCCCAGCGTATTCACAGATGTATACGCAATTATCCGCGTACAGCTCATCTACAAAGAACCGCCAATCATCGCTACGCGATGCTTGGCGGTGGGCGGTAATTAGCTTGTCGGCTGTCGTGCGAAGTACGCTGTCGCTAAGCTTTTTCATTTTACATATCCCCCGTTAATGTGACTTTTTGGACACACAGGTTTATCACAACTTCCCAGCCTGGGAGGTACTCTATAGCAGGTACACGAGGCTTAGGGATCGGGGTACTTCCGCAATGACAATACTAAAACAATGCTAATGCAAACGAGTACCCCTCCTACCCAGAGTCCGTTGATATAATTTCCAACGTAGTCAAAACAAACACCCATGGCAAAAGCCCCAATGGCTGAACCAACTTGGAACGCGGAGAACATTGTGCCGTAGATTAGCCCAAACGCTCGTTGACCGAAGTATCGGCTGACCATGTAGGCGATCTCGCTGATTTCCGAACCCGTGGCCAGGCCCACAAGCGTTGCCGCGAGAAACACTATCGCGCCGGATGCTCCCGATGCGAGTATTGCAATACCACAGAAAAGACCCACTAAAAACAGTGCGGCAACGTAGGGAGCGAAGATTCGATCCATCAAATAGCCGGCTAATATTCGCCCAAAAATTAATCCAAGTCCTAGAAAACTCATCGATAAGGCTGCTGAGGCAGGCGCTACTCCTCGATCGATCAGCATAGGTACCAGATGCGCCAATACGCTGGTAATTGCAACTCCAACCAGTAAGAACGAGCTGAAAATAAGCCAGTAGGTACGATCGCGCATTGCTTCTCTAGCGCCTATCCCAGATCTATCTGCCGCAGAGGAGCCCGTGTCTAAATCAGAGACCCTGTCCTGTCCATCAACCTCCAAACCCATTTCCTGAGGCGTCTCACGCAACAGGAAAAAAGTCATCGGCAGGGAGACCAGCAGTATCAAAGCTGCGAACACCAGATAGGCCTCGCGCCATCCCCAATTCTGCGTGATGAACTGTGCCAGCGCAGGTATGAGCGTGGCACCGACGCCAAATCCGGCGAGCGATATGCCTAATGCCAACCCCCTTTTACTGGAAAACCAATTGATGATGACTCTGGAGTAAGTGAGTGGCAAGGTGCCTGCACCAAACAAGGGTATAAGCAAGTGCATCAGATAAAAGTGCCAGATATTGCCCGTCAACAGCGCCATACTGCCAACGCAAAGGCCCATTAGCGTTATGGAGATCAACATCACTTTGCGCACACCGACCCGATCAACCAGTGAGCCCAGAAGCGGAGAGACAACAACGACGGTTAGGTTGGCTATGGTAAGCGCAAGTGACATGGGACCACGCTGCCAGCCAAACTCCGCCTCCAAGGGTGTAACCAAGGTACCAAAGGCGAAAACCGTGAACATGGCGTAGCTCAGCGCCAAGCCGAAAAAACTGGCGGTGACATTCCACCACCCGTAAAAAATACCTCGGCTTGGCAATGCTATACCCGCACTCTCCACACTAGACTCCCCAACGGGGCTTGGAAGCCACTGAGATCACACTCAAAAGCGCGCGACAAGTTGCACTGCATACGACGTTGGCGCGTCCACACTGCGCCAAACCGATCCGGCTTGACCGGGAACATCGTCGCCGTAATTGGAAGTCTTCTGGTCACTCAAGTTCCGCCCTATCAAAGACAGCTCCCAAGTTCCGTCGTTCGAGCTCAAGGTTAGTCGTGCATCTACTTTCGTGTAATCATCCTGGAAGAGTTTTGGGTCTAAATCGGCCTGCAGAGGGAAATCATCTACGTATGAGACTTGCACAAAGCCCGAGAGACTTAAACTATCGCTGATTGACCAAACCTGCTCTGCGCTGACGCTGCCTTTCCAATCCGTGGCAAATTGCAGCTTCTCATCACTCAAATCCTGTCGGCCATTACTACAGCCAACCGTTTGCAAAGTATAACAGGGCGCGTCGTCGTACTCGTCATACGTACTATCAAGGTAAGCTACCACCGCTGTTAAAGTAAGACCTTGTGTGGCTCGCCAACGGAAGTCGGCTTCCACGCCCTGGCTGATCGCCGAGCCAGCGTTGGTGACCGTGTTGATGACCTCCGTGGAGTTTAGAAAACCGCCCAGTTGCAAGTCGTCAAATTCACTGCGAAAGATCGCAGCATTGAGCTGTGCGGCACCATCGGCCAGTGTCATCTTGGTACCGATTTCAAAGGCTGTCACTTCTTCGGAATCAAACTGAAATCGATCTAAAATAGACGTATCTGAGGCTTCGTTAGCTACGAGTAGGTGGTCGAACCCTCCTGCCTTAAACCCGCGTGCCACGCTTGCATAGAACAGGGTATCGTCCGAGGGTCGCCACTGTATCGAAACTGAGGGAGAGAAATCGGTATCGTCGAAATCATCTTCAATATCGTGTCGGAAGCAGGCACCCGCTGCGGGCAAGCCGCAACCGCTAGGGGTTTGTGTATACAGCTGGCGCGGAAATTGAATACTGCGAGCGTCCTTTTCTTCATAGGTATAGCGTCCACCAAGAGTTGCACCCAGGCTTTCACTGAACTGATAAGTAGCTTGCCCAAATACCGCATAGGTCGTGCCGTCTTCAAAAGTATCGGTAGTACGGCTCACCGCCTGACTGGCGATATTGGCAAAATGTACGGTGTAATTTGTCTCCTGCTCCTTGTCGAGGTAGAAAAGCCCTACCACATAGTCCCAGCGTCCCCCGCTGGTCGATGCGAGACGAAATTCCTGACTGACCTGCTCATAGTCTTCGCCGAACTCCGGAAGGGTACCAAAATTATCAACGGTCACTAGATCCACTGCCGTACGATCTCCATCCTGCAGATCAAGGTACTCGTATTCGGCATAGCTCGTAAGAGACGTCAGAATGTGGTCGCCAATCTGCCAGTTAACGGTTATGCCATAGGTATTAAATTCTGTCTCCTTGCCCTCCACGTTCACACCGCGTTTGGCGGCGGTACCTGTACGGGTAAAATTGGCCCTGCAGTCATCGGGCGTAATACCCGAAAAAATGCGAGTGAAGTTGACATTCACAGGTGCAGTTGGGACCTGCTGAGAAACCACGTCACAATTGGAGTATTGGTTGTTGCCACCCTCTCGGTCAATATCGCCATATTGGTACTGGAAAAGCACTTCGACATCCTCGGATAGATCCCATGCGAGGCTACCACGGCCGACCAGATCTTCTGCGCTAACGTCATCTTCACCGGTTGTGGTATTGCGAAGAAAACCATCCTTGTCGAGAAAGTTAACCGCCAAACGGCCGCGCAGAGTTTTAGTGAGCGGCCCAGATACCGCGGCTTCCACCGAGTAACCTTCAGCGCCCTCCCATTCGTATGTTGCCGAAAGATACGCCTCAAATTCCTCAGTCGGCTTGGCTGTGGTTATATTGATCGCACCCGCAGTAGTATTTTTACCGATTAGAGCACCCTGGGGACCCTTCAGAATTTCCACCCTATCAATGTCTAGAAAGGACAGGCGTGAAAAACGGCTACGCCCATAGAATATTCCATCGACAACTTGCCCCACAGCTTGCTCGAAACCCAGGTTATTTTGACCGGAGCCAACGCCGCGAATAAACATGGAATCACCGACAAATGATTCTGTAACGAAAAAGTTCGGCACCTGAATACTAAGATCTTGCAGGTTTTGAATATTTTTGCTGCGAATTTCTTGGCCGCTAACGACTGCCACAGAAACCGGAATATCCTGAAGACTTTCCTCGCGCTTTCTGGCGGTCACTAGAATTTCTTCCAAGAGCAGGGTGCTAGCCTCAATCGGCGCTGCCGGTGGTGGCGGTGGTGACTTTTCTTCTACAAGGAACAGCCTGATAGTATTTTCATCTGCGTACTCGTATTGAATACCCGTACCCTTAAGTAGCATCTGAAGAGCTTCGAGATTTTTCAATTCACCGCTCACACCGCGTGTCTGTAACTTACCAATACCCGCCTGGGTATAAATAAACTGCGTATTATTCGCGTCCGAAAACGCCTTGAGCGCTGAGCTGAGCGGCTGTGCGGCGATATCGTATTGGCGGGACGTATCTTGGGCCAATGCTGCACCAACCGGTACTAGGGTTGCCATAGCCAGCACAGCAATCTGATGTTTGAAAGGAATTTTAGCCATAAATTAATCCTCACCAATTATTAGGGGGTTTTAGGCGCGCCCGTCGGAAAGTAGGCAGCCATCATATAATTAGACGATGCACAGCGATAAATACGAACTGCGATGTGAAACTATTTTCCACGATCTCGAAACACCAGATACGTTAATTCAGCGGAGTGTTGTGTCACATCAATGTTATATGTCTTCTTGAGAGCCGCGAGGAAGCCAAGGTAGTCACCTGTATTAAAAACGCCGTAAATACGCAGCTTGCGCAGTCTTGCATCCAGTATTGAAATACGGTGTAGGCTGTAGCGATTCACTTGCCGAATTGCCTGGTCAAGGGACTCGCCGCTGAACATGATCTTACCCTCGGTCCACGCGATAGACGGCAGCAGGCTGTCGAGCCGCTGACTGCGAATTTGGCCATCAGGCTCGACCGAAACCTGGTAGCCGTGGTGTGCCATTTCAGCAGCTTGTGCGGCGGAGCTCTCGATATCGTTGCTAACCAGAACTGTACCTTCTGCTATGGTCACAATAAGGGTATCGGAGTAGAGATTAACGTTAAATTGCGTACCAACAGCAGCTGCGCTACCCCGGTCCGTCGTCACAATAAATTTGCGCGCTGCATCCTTTCTAACATCAAAAAGCGCTTCGCCGGTGATGACATTCACGATTCGGCTCACGCTGTTGAAACTAACCTTTACCCTACTGTCTGAGTTCACGTGCATAGATGAACCATCGGAGAGATTGACCACAATGCGTTCGCCGCGATTTGTTTCGTACACCACGCCCGGCTCACTCGGTGTCAATATCCAGAGCCATGTGCCCACCGCCATTACAAGAGACGCTGCAAGGGACCACACGAACCGTCGAGCCCCGAGCGGCTTTCTAACTTGGGAACCGGACATGACGTCGATAAGTAGAGGGTCTAACTCGGCGGGATACAAACCCAACATATCCCACAGATCACCGTGTGACAGTTGACTTTTCACGGCTGCACTCGCTTGATCATCTTTTTTGCTCACGAGTCTACCTTCCTACTTATTAGCCCCAATCTGTCCTGAAAATGGGCCATGGCATTTTTGAGATGCCTCTGAACCATCCGTCGAGATATACCCAGCGCCGCGGCAGTCTCCGCTGTATCCATACCCCTATAGCGTCGCAACACAAAAGCCTCACGGCAGCGCTCGGGAAGTTCAGCCATGGCGCGCTCTATGGCGATTATCATCTCGGACGCTTCCATAGTGTGAACGCTATTGTGATCAAGCTCTGCGCCGGAATCCGTCTCGGCAATTATCTCGGGTGCAGCTTTCAGCCTTCTTAGTTTGTCTATCGCCACATTACGGGCAATAGTCATCAGGTAGGCGCGTGGATTGTCCAAATCCGCAAAATTCCCCTGCCGAATTAGCCGGTAGAACACATCTTGAACCATGTCTTCGGGACTTTCAGATGCGGGCAGAATACGGCGTACATAACGCAGCAAATCATGGCGGTGTAGATCAAACCAACCGATCAGTATTTCACCCTGATCTTCGTCCACTGCTTGAGCTACAGGAACTAGAGGAACAACTTTGCCAAGCCTTCGACTCACGACAATTGGGATCCAAATAAACGTCTCTTAATAGCATAGACGAACAACACCGCGAAAAGCGAACTCGTAAGTGAAATTGAGTGATGCTAAAAATTGGCTCATCCTCACGGCACAAGCACGTAGACCCGGCGTGAATGTAAGTCCCGATCTACCTCTGGGCCTATAAGCCCGAGGCTATAAGACAAGATGAACCGGACGCACCTTCTCGTTTCAGGCGACTTCTTTCGGATTAAACGAGAACCGATCTGACCACATAGTTCCAGCCATCTGTCAGCAGGATGTAGTTGGCGCTTTGTGGATCGCCACCAAAGTGCAGGGTAATCGAGCCATCAGTATTCTTCGTCTGTGACATCGAGTCTATAAGGGCCTTCACTTGGCAGACCTGGTTGCCCGATAATTAAGAAGGGTTCGTTCTCCGGCAGGGTGCCAAAACCAAAGGCTGCAGTAATTAGCTGTTTGATAGGGTCTACCTCTTCTCCAGGATCAGCTGATTTCGAATTATCCGTAAGACCCCTACCCAATTCCACTAGATAATGTGTGGTCGTATCAAAACTTTCACTGTCATATTCTTGGTGCGCATAGGGTCTGCTGGATGCACTGCTAATGCGCATTTGGTCCTGTAACCCATGAACAGTTTCCCGGTCTTGTGCGACTGAGGTTGATGCCAGGGTGCGCGTATGACCACAGCGGTTAATACCGCCAGCTCTGGCATAGTACTTGTCAAATTGCAGAGCAGTTTTGGCGCGGACGTAGTTCATAGCGTTTACTGTTGTCACTGAAGCTGCGTCACGTTCTGAGCTCAAAGACTCGCTTGCCGCCAATCGGCTGCCCAGCAGCAGTGCAACCAGCGCAATTCTCATGGCTGAAAACATTTTATTCGAGCTCATTCGCATTTTTCCTAAAGATGCAGAGCAACACACCCTAGCCGCGGAGTCGGTAGATCGTAAGGAGCCGCAGGCATTTCAAGCAAGCCCGGAGAGCCCCAATGGCTATCTATAGCTTAGGCTCAACTTTAGGAGGCATTTTTATCGTCAATGCCGGGCAACCGTCCGGTGGTGGTGGCAAAGGCCTTTTCGCTATTGGGCCAATCAATTCGAGGAATACTCCATCTGGATCCATCATGTGCACAATGCCTCTTTCGTCGTCGCCCGTGCCCGAACAGCACGGTGCCACTTCTGAAAGAAATTCCGTACCCTGGCGCTTTAATATGGCGACGGCCCTGTCAACGTCTGGCACCACCAAAGCAATCCGATTAATGCCGATATGATTGATCGGTGGCGGGTAAGCCTGCTCAGGATTGAAATGCGAGATCCATTGAACCAGACGCAAAACGTGGTTGTCTCCACGACCCAATGAAATATCTGCACCTTTTATTTTAAAGGGACCCTCAAGCCCGTAGGCTTTTGCTTCTTCAACCGACCCACTTTCTGGTAGCCATTTAATATTGGTGTAACCCAGCCGCTTGTAAAAAGCCAGAGACTCGTCAAAGTTGCTAACGTTTATACCAATGTAAGGCATCGCAATAAGATGCATATTTGAATTTGGATCGCCATGTGGCGGTGCAGTTTCCATTAACTTGTACAGAACGCCTTCAGGATCTCGAAAGAAAACAAAACGATCGCCAGGAATGCCGAAGGGCTCGGACAACAGGTCCACATTTAGACTCTTCAAGTAGGCAACATCAGCAGCCAGGTCGGTCGTTAGAAGTGCAGCGTAGGCCATCCCCAAATGATTGGGCAACTCGTAGGGAGGCTCGCCATTGAAGGGGGTTTTAAACTGCAGTAAATCGATTCCGGCTGCATTCAAGCTACCCGGCAGTGAGATAACTTCTCCTTTGACGAGCTCGTATTGACACACGTCAAACATGCCCAGTGCGCGCGCCATCTGGTGAGTGTTAGTCAGTGGGAACCCACTTACGCCTTCGGTGTAACCTAGTTTTCGGTAAAAGGCCCGCGCCTTGTCAAAGTCGCGAGTGTGAGTGGCGAAATGATAGCGACCCACTAAACCGATGTCATCATCACTATCAAACTTAGTGGTGGACCCCACGCGGAACGCTTCGTTTAGCTCTATCGATGCACTTTTATAGCCACCCGAGTCGGTTTGCTGGCTCGCGCAGGCCTGCGTCAGACACAGCAAAGTGAAAACCATAAAGCGGACAGATCGGTACCCAAAACGCGGCAATCTTAAAGACAAATTGGTACCCCAGAAACTCTGCATCTTTTTTCTCCGTAACTTATTAGTCTTAACAATTACTTTTTGTCCGGAACTGCGAACACAGCAAACATATTTCCCGCTTCGTGCAAGGAGTATCCGTAACCAGAATTAACGAACACATGTCCATTAACGACAGTGGCACCTGGCCCGCTCATGCTACCGCCCTTTGCTATCAGTCCATTGACAGCGGCAACGGCTTGTTTAGTGTCGTATTCCCATAGCACGCGGCCGTCCGCTTTCGCATAGGCGCGAATAAATCCGTCCAGGTGACCGGCAAACAAAACTCCCGGGATAGCCGTAACAGCGGCTGAAATACCTGGGTCGCAATATTTTAAATCGCAAATATCTCGCTGCAGATGCCTCCACAGAACTTCACCATCAGCGGCATTGATTGCGCTAACCCCGGGACGAGCTGCACTCTCGTCAAGCAAACTGCCATCGTTACTGTGATTAACATCATTGATCGGCGCGTAAATCGTGGCGCCTTCAGCGGCCATACCAAAATGCACACCCCCTTGAATGCTGCCCCGTCCCACCCGTGTCTGCCACAACAGGCGCCCGCCATCGTCCGGGTCATGCCCGCTAACAATGCCACTTTTACCTCCCACCGTCAGAACCTGCTTGCCGTTGGGCAGATCAACCAGAATCATGCTCGATCCATGGTCAAAATCGGGACCTTTTTCTACCGGGCAATTCGGGTTGCCTTGAAGCTGGCAGGCCGCGTTCCAAGCGTCGCCGCTGATCGATTGATAATGCCAGGCTCGCTCGCCTGTGGTGAGATTCACGGCGATAATTGCATCGCTATTACCGTCGGATGGCGATGAGTAGTTTTCACCGGAACCGATATACAGCACCCCGCGCTTGCGATCGATCGCGGGTGAAGTCCACGTCGGCGCACCGGACGGTGCCAATATCTTTGTGCCAATGCGCGTGGTTGCCACAACTTCAGGTTCTTCGGGAATGATGTAGTGACGCCAATGGAGTTGGCCAGTAGCAAGATCAACCGCAATGACATTGCCACGAAAGGTACAGCATTCGTAGCTAGGATTTGCAGCCGCGACCACCTCCAAGGACGAAACCGGTGCGTAAACCATGTTCTCAGTGACAGCCGGCGTACCTGTGAGTGTTGCACTGGGATGCTCGTCAGCGCGCATTCGCCACACCAGCTCTCCTGTTAGCGCATTGACGGCGTACATATTGGCGATTACATCACCAAACACCGCCAGTGGCGGGCGATCAGCTGATGCGACGGCAAGGACGATCCCGGTACGCACTTCGGCACTGGCTTCAAAACGCCAGTGTGAGCATCCAGTATCTATATCAAGTGCATAAACGCTGCCGTCTTCGCTGCCTACATAGACCGCACCATAACCGACTGCAGGCTGTGAACGAGCCCGTGTTGCATCGGGAAACGCGTACGCCCATTTCAACTCCAACTTGGGCACATCGCTTTGTGCAAGTCCGGCTACAGCTGCGGGTATGAATCGCGATGTGTCGTGACCCCAACCGATTTTCGGCGGGATAGCGATTGGGTCTAGCTCGATATCGGCGCTGCACTGCGGTGCGTAAGCCATCTGCTCGCCACCTTCAACTAACTCCCGGCGAGAAAGATACTCGGCAAGCTGCCCGTGTTCCTGCGTGCTCAAAGCCGCCGCCTGAGATTTCATGAGGCCGGAATCCAGCGCTTTGAAAATCTTTTGTGGTGACATCATCTTTAGCCAGTGCAGGTGCGGTGCCTTGGATACGGCGCCATTATGACAATGCTGGCAGTGCTGCGCGTAAAGAGCAGCCCCAGGTGCGCTAGAGTTATCCATTTTTTCCCGTCGCGATACAACGGTTTCGCCCATCTCGACTGTTCTCACTTCGGGCGATGCGGCTGCGGACAGTGCGGAGTTTGTGCTTGTGTTACCACTATTGCAGGCGACTATGGAGAGCATCAGCGCTACTACCGGAACGAAACGGATAATCATAAGGTTTCCAAGGTTGATAAATGAATTTTCCTGAAACTACGCTGATTAATCAGCCGCCGGCAGCATTCTCCGCCAATCTGTCACACCGGTGCGACTGATAATTTTCCAGGCGCCATCGCGCTTTTCCCATTTATCAATGTATCGACCACCAATGGACATTTCCATCTCAATGTCTTGCGCCGACTTCGAAGCCAGCCGGTCACCTTTAGCGCGCATGCGATGCGTAGCCGTAAAATAACATTCAGAGCGTGCAAGATTTCCATGCAGCTCTATTAGCGGCGTGCCCAATTGATGGTGAGTGTTTGAGAAACCCTTCAGATAATTCAAGGCATAGGCAACAAAATCGCCAGGCTTTGCCGGGGATGAAGGGCGACTAGCATCTGAAGAAGGTCCTACGAAGCCATGGTTGTGTTCTGAGCCCGAGTGAAAAACAGAGCGCAACCGGCTCTCATCTCGATGATCAATTGCACGCGCATAGTTCAGAAGAACTTCATTAATAGCCTGTTTATCAAGTAATTCCTGGATCGCCTTATCGGTCATTCGCTTCCTCTATTTAAATTATTTTTAGCTCAAGAAGGAGGTATAGGATAAATCAAGGTCTGGTCTGCACGCCGCGTCAGCGTGCTGAAGGCCGCCTAAAAAGGGGAACACAAAATGGGTAAAAGTTATCTACGGCAGATAACTCTTGCCCATCAAAAATCGATCAACCTCTCGGGCCGCACGACGGCCTTCATCAATGGCCCAGACGATCAAGCTCTGTCCACGACGACCATCCCCTGCGGCGAAAATACCAGGTTTGCTAGTAGCAAACTCGTCGTATTGCGCAAGAATGTTGGACCGAGGATCTTTGTCCAGACCGAATTGATCAACGAGAGACCCCTCAGGACCCATAAAGCCCATGGCCAGCAGGATAAGATCAGCAGGATGAACTTTCTCGCTACCGGCAACTTCCTTGGGAATCATATGCCCCTCTGGAGTGCGCTCCCATTCGATATCCACGGTATGGACCGCCTTCACATTACCGTTGTCATCGCTTTCAATCTTGGTAGTCTGCACCAAGTAGTCGCGAGGGTCTTCCCCTTGCACTGCAATGGATTCTTCCTGGCCGTAATCTATTAGCAAACGCTTGGGCCATTGTGGCCACGGGTTATTCGGCAGCCTGGATGCGGGCGGCTGCGGCATAATCTCAAGCTGGGTAACGCTTTTGCACTTGTGTCGTAACGAGGTTCCCACGCAATCGGTACCAGTGTCGCCACCTCCAACAACAATCACGTTTTTGCCCTCGGCATTGATGAAGTTACCGTCTCGATGCTCGCTATCTAACAAGCTCTTGGTATTAGCGCGCAGAAAATCCATCGCAAAGTGAATGCCTTTTAGTTCGCGACCGGGCGCTTGCAAATCACGCGGTACCGTCGCACCTACGCACAACACTACGGCATCAAAATCTGCTTCAATTTTCTCGGCAGTAATATCTTTACCCACTTCGGTCCTGGTAACAAAAACAACGCCTTCTTCGGCCAGCAGATCTACACGACGTTGCACGATCTCCTTTTGCAGTTTCATATTGGGGATACCGTACATCAGCAAACCACCGATACGGTCAGCACGTTCGTAGACAGTCACCATGTGCCCCGCTTTATTGAGCTGCGCGGCCGCCGCCAAACCCGCAGGCCCGGACCCAATCACAGCAACCGTTTTTCCACTGCGTGTGGCAGGTGGCTCGGCCACAACCCAACCCTCTTCAAAACCACGGTCAATGATGGCAACTTCGTGCAGTTTTATTGTGACCGGATCTTGATTAATACCCAGCACACAGGCGCCCTCACAAGGAGCTGGACAAACACGACCGGTAAACTCCGGAAAGTTGTTCGTCTTGTGCAGCAAATCCAGTGCATCCTTCCAGCGCCCGCGATAAATCATATCGTTCCACTCGGGAATAATATTGTTCACGGGACAGCCAGCGACTGCCGGTGCGTACGCGGATACGGCAGACTGGCAAAATGGCACACCACAATCCATACACCGCGAAGCCTGCTCCTGAATCTTTTGCGGCTCCATGTGCTCGTGCACTTCCTGCCAATCGACCAAACGCAGGGCGGGGTCGCGATCTTCAGGCAAAGCCCTTTTTACTTCCATAAATCCAGTGGGATTACCCATTGTAACGTCTCCTATTCTGCTGTGGCTTGTGCTTAGGCTTTTTGTGCGGCAAGGCTTTCAAGATGCATGTCGAAGGCCTCGACAGCCACATCGTATTCCGTTTCAAATTTACCCATACTGCGTGCCTTATCCATATAGCCCTGCATTCGCTTGTAATCTACTGGCATAACTTTTACAAAGCGCTTTAGTGCGTTATCCCAATCAGCCAGCAACTCTTGCGCCACATCGGATTGCGTGTTTTCTTTGTGCTGCAGTATTAGCGCTTTCAATTCGGCAATTTCCAACTCACTTTCCACCGTCTCCAGCTCTATCATTTCCATATTGCACTTACTGGCAAAATCACCATCGTTATCCAACACATACGCTACGCCACCGGACATACCGGCTGCGAAGTTACGACCCGTAGGCCCTAAGATAACCGTCTTACCGCCCGTCATGTACTCACACCCATGATCTCCCACACCTTCTACAACGGCGGTGGCGCCCGAGTTTCGTACACAGAAGCGCTCACCCGCTACACCGCGTATAAACGCCGTGCCAGCAGTGGCACCAAAGAACGCTACATTGCCTATCAAAATATTACTTCTGGGCTCAAACGTTGCCTCCCTGGCGGGGTAAATAACCAAATTGGCACCCGACAAACCTTTACCAAAATAGTCATTGGCATCACCTTCAAGTTCAAAGCGAATACCTTTGGCCGAAAAGCAACCAAAACTCTGGCCAGCAGAACCCGTGAATTTGACATTGATCGTGTTCTCTGGAAGACCTTCAGCATCATACTTTTTGGAGATTTCATTGGACAGCATCGCACCAATCGTGCGATCCGTATTAACCACCGGATACTCGAGACTAACAGGGGTTTGATTATCCAGTGCATCTTGTGCAGCACTAATCATCTTTCGATCAATAATGTCGTCAATCAAATGCTTCTGCTGTGTCGAGCAATACAAAGTTTGACCTTCTGCACAGGCCTCTTTGAACAGCAGAGGACTTAGGTCGACGCCGTCGTATTTCCAATGGTCAATGCCCTCAACTAATTGCAGGCTCTGAGTTTGTCCGACCATTTCATTGATCGTTCTATATCCCAGTTCGGCCATAATCTCGCGCAACCCTTGGGCCATCATGGTAAAGAAATTAACAACGATATCGGCCTCACCCGCGAAGCGGCTGCGTAACTCTCTGTCCTGTGTCGCTATACCAACCGGGCAGGTGTTCAAATGACACTTGCGCATCATGATGCACCCCTGAACCACCAGGGACGCCGTCGCAACACCCCATTCCTCTGCACCTAACAAAGTGGCGATGGCCAGATCCCTGGGCGTTTTCAATTGCCCGTCGGTTTGTACTACGATGCGACTCCGCAAATTATTACGTACTAAAGTCTGATGCGTTTCTGCCAGACCCAATTCCCAGGGCAAGCCAGCGTGCTTGATCGAACTCAGCGGCGAGGCGCCGGTCCCGCCATCATGACCGGCAATCAACACCACGTCGGCATAGCCTTTACACACGCCAGAGGCGATTGTGCCAACACCGGCTTCAGACACCAGCTTAACGTTTACCCGCGCTTCACGGTTCGCGTTCTTTAGATCGTAGATCAGTTGTGACAAATCTTCGATCGAGTAGATGTCATGGTGTGGCGGAGGCGAGATCAATCCCACGCCGGGGGTAGAACCACGCACCCGACCAATCCAGGCATCGACTTTGTGACCCGGTAACTGACCCCCTTCGCCGGGCTTCGCGCCCTGGGACATTTTAATTTGTAGTTCGTCGGCATTGGTCAGGTAATAACTGGTAACACCAAACCGACCCGACGCCACTTGCTTGATACGCGACATCATCGAATCGCCGTTCTCCAACGGGGTGAAGCGAATAGGATCTTCACCGCCCTCACCACTGTTGCTCTTGCCACCAATACGATTCATCGCTATCGCTAAGGTGGTATGTGCTTCCCAAGAAATTGATCCAAACGACATAGCACCTGAAGAAAAACGCTTGAAGATATTTTCAATGGGCTCAACCTCTTCCAGCGGAATAGATTTCTGGCCCGGAGTAAACTCAAGTAAGCCACGCAGCGTAAAGGCCTCTTTACTCTGTGTATCAACAACTTTGGCGTATTCTTTAAACTGCTCGGTATTGTTGCTGGCGGTGGAGTGCTGCAGCAAGCGAATGGTGGTGGGGTTAAATAAGTGGCGTTCGCCATCGTTACGCCACGCGTAATCACCACCCGTCCTCAATAGGTTATCAACGGCAATGCGACCTTTTTCAGGAAATCCTTGTCGATGCCGCATGAGCGCTTCTTCAGCTATCTGATCCAGGCCTATGCCTTCAATCCGGCTAATAGTGCCCGTGAAGTAAGCATCGACAACGTCGCTATTAATACCCAACGCTTCAAATATCTGTGCACCCTGGTATGACTGCAACGTCGATACACCCATTTTGGAGAATATTTTCAACAGGCCACTGCCCACTGCCTTAGTATATTTTGCAATGAGCTTCTCGTTACTCAACTTAGGATTAACTACACCCTCATCACGCAGGGCGTACAAAGTCTCCAGCGCAAGATAGGGGTTAACCGCCGCCGCACCATAACCCAGCACAGTGGCAAAGTGGTGCGTTTCACGAATATCACCGACTTCGAGAATAATGTCGGCTTTAGCACGCAGGCCCTGGCGGATCAGATAATGGTGCACGGCCGCCGTGGCCAAAACTGATGGAATTGCAGCGTGGTCGGTATCAACCACACGATCGCTTAGCAGTAGCAGCGAGTAGCCGTCATTCATGGCATCTTTCGCGTACTGGCAGACGCGCTCTAGCGCTGCTTCAAGCTCACCGGCTTTGCCACTGGCTCTGAAAGTGATATCAATTGTTTTGGAGCGCAAATGATCATGATCCACGTGCTGCAGCTTTTTGAGCTCTTCATTGGTGAGCAGTGGTTGTTCAATTTCCAACTTTTGGCAATGCGCAGGTGTCTCTTCCAACAGATTGAGCGAATTTCCAATATAGCCACGCAGCGACATCACCAGCTCTTCCCGAATGGGATCGATAGGTGGATTCGTAACCTGCGCAAAAAGTTGCTTGAAATAGTGAGAAAGCTGCTGCGGCTGATCAGACAAGATGGCCAGCGGGGTGTCGGTACCCATTGATCCCAGAGGTTCCTTGCCAGTGCCAACCATTTGCTTCAGCACGATATTGAGATCTTCGCTGGAGTAACCAAACGCCTTTTGCATCTTTCTCAAGTCAGGCAATGGCGGCGTGGTGGTTGATGCGCTGGACACATCCAGTTCGCTGAGCAACATCTTATTGTCGCTAAGCCAGCGTCCGTAGGGTTGGGCAGAAGACACTTCTTTTTTGACTTCTTCATCACTAATGATCCGACCTTTTTTCAGGTCAGCAATAAATATTTTGCCTGGCTGCAGACGCCCTTTTTCCACGACTGTAGATTGATCAACACACAGCGCACCGGTTTCTGAACCCATGATCAAGGTGCCGTCATCGGTCAGCAGGTAACGCGACGGACGTAGACCATTGCGGTCAAGCGTTGCACCAATCACGTTTCCATCGGTAAAGGAAATCGATGCAGGGCCATCCCACGGTTCCATCACGCAGGCGTAATACTCGTAAAACGCGCGTTTGACAGGATCCATATTATCTTGCGTCTGCCAAGCCTCGGGCACCACCATCATCATCACTTGGGCGATGGGGCGACCGCTGAGCACGAGTAACTCAATGGCCATATCAAGGTTTGCCGAATCTGAGTTGTTGCGATTGCAAATCGGTAAAAGCATTTTGAGTTCAGCATCGCTGAAGTGAATCGACTCAAACATTGCTTCGCGGGCGTTCATCCAATTGATATTGCCCTGCACCGTGTTGATCTCGCCATTATGAGACAAAAAGCGAAACGGCTGCGCTCGACGCCAAGCGGGAAATGTATTGGTCGAGAAGCGCGAATGGAACATCGCCAAACCTGAGACTACACGTTCGTCCTGAAGGTCCAGATAGTACTGGCGCACTTGTGCGGTGGTGAACTGGCCCTTATAAACGATGGTACTTGTGGACATTGAGACAACGTAAAATTCATCGGCCTCGTCAGTCACAGTGGCATTAATCGAATGTGATACATACTTACGCAGCACATATAACTTGCGCTCAAACTCTTCGGTACTCAGGCCTTCCGGTTTCTCTATGAAAACTTGCTCTACCTGCGGCTCCGTCTCAACAGCAGCTGCGCCTAACATAGAGTTATCTGAGGGGACCGGACGATAACCAAGCAGGCTAAGACCCAGCTCTTGCATGGCGTCATCCAATACTTTGCGACACTGCTGCGCAAGCCCGGCTTCCCCCGGAAAGAAAATCATTCCCACACCGTACTCACCCGATGCGGGTAGGCTTATGCCTAGATCGACGGCTTCAGCGACGAAAAAATCATGGGGAATCTGAATCAAAATTCCGGCACCGTCACCACTTTTGACATCAAAGCCGGTACCGCCGCGGTGCTCCATACAGGTGAGCATAGTCAGTGCATTTTGAATAATTTCGTGAGACTTTTTGCCTTTAAGATTTGTGACAAATCCAATACCACAGCTATCGCGCTCAAATTCAGCGCGGTAAAGGCCACGAGGCTTATTGCTAAAATTGGTCATATTCAAACTACCTATCAAATTGTTGCGACACGCTATCGGCAGGAAAACCCTGTCAAGACTGGTAAGTCTCCGAGCCAATAAATCTCTCTATCTCTATCTGGCAGCGTCAAAAAACCGTTAAATGAGAGTGGGGTGGCAAGCCACACAATCAGGGCAATGTTCCGGCGCAACCAGATTTTATTTTGTAGACCGAAACTCCACGGTATATGTCGGTGCTTCTATAACGTGAATCCAGCACTTAGGGCACTATTCCGAGCCACTATAAAAAGCCGCGAAAAGTCACTAAGATTTTGATATAAAAGGGAAAAACTACTACTCCAGCCTGTTGCAAGAGAGAAAATATTCCCATCCCTTTTCGGGGGACTTATTAAGGAGCATTTTTGGGCAAAATACCACCCTAAAGTCGTTTGACAGTTTAGCTATTTACGCGTATGCCTATAAAGTATTGCGGGGGCTTGATGAACGTTCCATTTACGCTATTTGTCGTGAACTACGGCGTCGCAATGCTGATTAACATGAATGCCTATCGGCTCCAGCATTCGAGATTTCTTCGAGGCCTTCTAATAAATACTATGATTAGCGTTCATGTGTTCACCTCATGCTTGCTTAGCGTCAATTTTCGAGTTAACTGTTTGCTCACGAAGTAAATAGGCACCAGACTCAGCAGCAAAAGAACACCCGTGAACCAGATAATAGAATTGTAGCCGCCGTTAACAATCAGTAGGGCTGCCAATGCCGAGCCTGCTGAATTCCCAAGTAAGTGGGTGAACTGGCCCGCAACACCAACCGACCCCGACCTATCAAGGTCAGCCAATAGCCCATCTCAGTTGTGAAGTAAATGAGCGAGAGCATCTGCCAGTATCTATACCGCGATGCCGCAGCCCAGCGCTTTTAGGTGCACGTGGCGATAACGCTGATAGCACACAAGCTCAGACTGCCGGCGGGATCAAACTTTTTATACAAAGTGCTTGGCATGTGTGCGAACTATGGAGTGTCACTCCGCCAAGCCCCGGGCAATCACCGAGGCGGTCGGCATCGCCTGCGCGGACAAGAATTCATCCTTGGCCTGAACAAAGGTCTGGAGATCCCCCAGAACCAACTGCCAAATCACGACCTGATCGACGCCGTCGATCGGAAAGGGAAATGGAGAAAACCCCATTGGCACCATCGCGAAACTCTGCTCAGCGCCCGGCTCGTACAGAACTGCGTGTTGGAAAGCACGCAGTTGCTCCAATTCCGCAACGGGAACAGTATCAAAAAAAGCAACCGCGGGACCATTGTGCGCTAACTGCCGGAGCAACTCGGCAGGAAATAGTCCGCCGGTCCAACGGGCGTTGATTTCAGTAATAATGATTTCGTCTCCATCGACAAAATAATCGATACCGCAGTTAGTCCCGTCAGCCTCAACGTGGCCCTGATCTCGCGCATACGCTCCAACGGCCAGCAATACATCTCGCTGTGACGGGGTCGGCGCGATCTCGGAACCGAAGTAGTTGCCCACCCATTTGCCGTCGGCAAAGAGTATTTTCCTAACATTATTAATCGCCACCTCGGTGTCGCTGACGGTCAGGTCGACCGTCATTTCAGTGTAGCGCTGCGTATCCAGCTTCTCCTGTAGCAGCACTTCAAGAGCATCATCGTACTCGGCGATGTAGGCATCACAATCGTGCCTACCGGCCACCGCCAACACATTGCGAGCACCCGCAAGGCCGAGGATTTTCAGCATGACGCCATTCGGGTGATTCTTAAAGAAACTATCAGCCTCACCTCGAAGAATGCCAGCCTTGGTAAATATCTGGGTTTCTGGCACAGGGATGCCTGCAGCTGGCGCGTTACGGGCAAAATGCAGCTTCGAATTTACATTCCGGCTAATCGCCAATGCCTCTTCACTTTTATGCAAGACGGCATTGCTGCCACTGATCATATAAAGGTTAAGCAGATCGGCAGACGAATTCAGAAGGGCCACCTGGGGGTAGTACTCCGCCAGTGGCAAATAGTGCATTCCAGCCAATGTCACGGGATGAAGAGCCATATCTTCGAACATCTGATGGTAATGGTGCAACAGCGCCTGCCATGGCGATTCCAGGAACTGATCTACAAGCGCCACCTGGTCAGCCGGTTTGCCCAGTCCCACCAAAGCGACCTGCAGCGCTGCGGTAAGCATCTGGTTTTCCGCGTGATCAACTTGCTGCTTGGAGGTCAACTGCTTCAGGTCATGATGTAATGAACAGTCATCCCCTGCCATGGCATGCAACACGGATTTCTTTTGCCCGGGAGAAAACGAACCTACCTTCATTGATGAGTCCTTCATAAGTGAATAACAATTGTGGCCGATTAATTCGTCAGGACCTCATTTCAGCATAGGTCGCATTACCTTCGCCACTTCTTTAATTTGCCTCAAGCGACCGGGGATGGGCCTGATTAGCAATGAAAGCGCTAGTTAAAGTTGTAGCCTATCGCCAAGCCATAGGTGCGCGGCTCGATGGCAAACACATTGGTGAATAAGCCTGAAGAAGCACCCGTCAGATACTGACCCACGAGATGGTCATCGTCATTAATATTTTTCACATAGGCTCGTACATACCAACCCCCCTCGGCGGACATCAGGTTGGCCTGGGCGTTCCAAACATCCCAGGACTCAATTCTGTCCACTGGTTTGTTGAAATTGCGCGCGTACATTTCATCCTGCCAGTAGTAGTCCAACCGCAGCGACAAGCTGTGATTCTGTGGCAGGTAAAACGTATACTGTGCACCCAGGCTCAGCGAGAGCTCCGGTGAGTTTTGTAATGCGTTACCGCTCAAATCGTTGTCGTAACCGTCTGAAACCGAGAAGCCCGCATCGATGAGCCCAGAGCAGCTGTTGAACTGCGACTGGCCAAGGGCTGCGAACTCTTCAGGGGACATATCAACAACACAGTTTGACGCTAGAGTTTGGTCCTTAATCAAAGTAAGGTCATCGCGACCGTCGGTGGGGTTGCGGGTGTCGACGCTTTGCAGGTCTGATACTTCAGCTTTAAGATAAGCGAAATTGCCGTTGAGTAACCAGTTTTGGTCTGGCGCCCAGGTTAACTCCAGTTCTGCGCCATAAATTTCTGCATCGGTGTTCTCGTTAAACGAGGTGCGATTGACGATTTTTGATACCTGCAGGTCTTTATAGTCATAGAAAAAGACCGAGCCGTTCACCTGCAAAGTGCCGTCCAGGAATATATTTTTAGAGCCTATTTCAAACGCGTTGACAAACTCTGGCTCGAAACTGGTTGAGACACCCGGGAAGTTAAGTGGGTCGAAAGCAGGGTTGAAGCCGCCGCCTTTGTAACCCCTCGAAAAGGAGAGAAAGGCCATGCTATCAGGCGCGAAAGCCCAGTCCAGTACTGCGCGACCGGTGAATTCCTGCCAATGTTCAGTGAAATCATCGAAAGGTACCTCTATCGCTTCATCAGCCCCCACGAGCTGAAATATCCGCTCACCATCGGCGTCGTTGTTTAGCAACAACTGGCGACTGGTGGAGGTCTTTTCGTCTTCTGTGTAGCGCAGTCCCAGAGTCAGTCTCAGCGCTTCGGTCATCTGGTAGTAGAGTTCGCCAAACACGGCGGCAGACTCCAGGGCGTATTCTTCTTCAGTGCGGAATTGTGGAGCCACCCAGCCGTAGCCATCCTGACCGGTGGTTAATACGGGGGTCACGGCAGTCAGGTAATCAAAGGCGCTGGCAAACACATAGTAATCGTTGGTACTTTCGACCTCCATGTAAAAACCACCGGCCACCCAGTTTATGTTGCCGTCGTAATCAGAGGCCATTCGTACTTCCAACGAGTACTGGTCTTGGTCGATAAAGGAGTGGTCATAGGCATCCAGCCCGACAGCATCGTACTTGATATGGCCGCCGATAGAGCCGGTGCCGTTTTCCGAGGTCGCAGAGACCGGTAGCAACCCCTCCGACCAAAAGGTTTCGTAGTTTTGCGGTGCTACGACAGCCAGCAGCGGGCTTAGCTCCACAGGCGCGGCCAGACTCCACTGGTAGTCCTGCTCTGATAAAACACTAGTATCCTGGTAACCAGCCGCCACACTGAGGGTGTGCCGATCGAAGGAATGGCTGATATTCAGGGTGACCATGGTTTCGTCAGACTCGTAGCTTGGGTCGAATTCTGAAATAGCCTCTCTGAGATTAGCCGGGTTGGTGCCCCTCAGGTTACTGCCGAATTCAAAGATACCAAAGGGCCCCAGTACGTGGGTGCCAGCCAACAATTGCGACAACTGTGAATTGGGGTTCGGAAAATCAAAGTCAAGGGCGTCTGGAGCGCAGCCCAACAAACCGGTGGGCTCGTTCTTACATAGGGTTTTCTGACTTCGCGTGCGGCTACTGTCTTCCTCGAAGTAAGAAACCATCAGGTCAATCATAGTGTCATCGCCCGGCTCCCAGGTAAAAGAAGTGCGCAAAGAGTACTGATCCCGACCGTCATAATCGGTACCCAAGTACAGATTTTCGCTGTAGCCATCCCGCTCTAGCCACAGTCCCGCAACACGCATGGCAAATCGATCACCCAGAGGGACATTGATATGTCCTTTTATCTTCTTGTGGTCATAATCTCCAAACTGGCCTTCGAAATTGCCGCTGAACTCATCGGTCTCGGCGGTTGCGGTCATCATGTTGACCGTACCACCTGTTGAATTACGTCCATACAAAGTGCCTTGTGGCCCGCGCAAAATCTCCAGTGCCTGCACATCGAAGTATTCGGTTTCAAACAAGCGCGGGCTAACGATCGGTACTTCGTTCACATGAATACCCACTCCGGCATCGCCTGACGCCGCAATCAGTGTCCGTCCGATACCGCGAATCTGGAAGTTAAACGCGGTGAAATTCGTTTTCGATGCAGTGACGTTGGGCGTAGTAAACCGCAAATCAGAGAAGCCCAGAATCTGCTTGGCCTCCAACGCTTCGGAATCGAAAGCCGTTAAAGCTATTGGTACGTCCTGAGCTGATTCCAAGCGCTTTTGCGCTGTGACAATAACTTCTTCTAGCTGTGCGACGCTAAGGGATGACACGCTGCCCAATGCCATGACAACAGCAAGTGGACGCATAGCAGTAAGGTTGGCCATACGAGTTACCTATAGTTTGTTTATTAGTTTTATAGCTAAAAGATTAACACAGCGCTGAAAACATGAAAGTGATCGTTTTGGGGACAACTCCTATGGGTGGCGAATTCGTATTTTCGGAATAGTATATGATGATTACCGGAATGGATTAGGGATCGCAGCACGCGCTTCAACTTATGCGTGGGCCGCGTCCCCTCAATTCGTGACCCACTAGTATCTTAATTTAGAGAAAGGACTCGCAAGTTATGGAGAACAAAGACTTGTTGGAAGCCATCAATCAGATAATGCCTTACGGCAAGTACAAGGGGCGGCCACTACTGGAACTCCCCGAGCCCTATCTGGTGTGGTATCACAGCAAAGGGTTTCCGCAGGGCAAGCTGGGTGCACAACTGGCTTTGATCTACGAGGTTAAGCTAAACGGGCTTGAGGGAATGCTCAAACGCTTTCAGCGTGAGTAACCGTAGACCCGTTTTAACGTCCTACAATGTAGCGCAGATGGGTGACAATCAATAACCGTTAACTGAAGCTGTAACCTGCCTCAAGACGACAGTTTCGCTTCTTAACTTTGAGCGCTCAGAGCCAAGCCAGGTTAAACCTCTAAATGCGATTCTGTTAGAATCTCTGGTTCAACCAATCACTCATGGCTTGTAAGGCCATTGGTGAAAATGATTCTGTGAGCAAGACATACTCTGAGGTAGAACCCGTATCACTGGTTTGAAACAAATGATTCAACTTGGGCAATGTCCTAATAGTAAAGTCTTTATGTTCGATTTTTTTCAAAACAGCTTCGATGCCCATTAAGTTCGACTCCGCCTCGACCTGAACGTCATACTCGCCATTAAGCGCTAACAGAGGAACTTTCACTTGTGACAGATACTTGGCTGGTTCGTAAGCAATAAAATACCTGAACCATGGCGTGTTGTAAGCCTTCAAAATATTGTTTATCTCCGAGATTATATATGCCTCATTAGTGGTTTGATCTTTCAGCGAGGCTTTTACGTAAGCACTGACCTTTGCTTTAAAGTCATCATCACTTGACCAAGCAGCCATTCGCTGGTGCAGCACTAAATCTTTGGCCCTCTGGTCAAGTAGCCCAGCTTCATCGTGTGCTGTGCTTTTGGCGATCAAATATTTTTGTTCTGCCAATAGTTCCGTGGCCGGAACACCAGGGGCAGCCAACAGAATAATAAAACTCAAGTCATCTCTTTGCGCCGCCAGCATCGGAGCAATCATACCTCCCTCGCTGTGACCGATTAAACCAATTTTGTCACTAGGAATATCGGTTCTCTGTTGCATAAAATTTACCGCCGCATTGATGTCGGTAACAAAATCCTCAGTCGTAGCCTGACTGAAATCGCCGGTTGACTCACCGACACCGCGGTCATCAAGCCGTAACACCGCATAACCTTGTTGTGCCAAGTAATCGGCAATAACCCAAAAAGGTTTGTGATTGAGTATTGTTTCATCTCGGTCCTGTGCCCCAGACCCGGTAATCATTACGGCAGCGGCTTTTATGGTGCTCACGTCTTTTGGCCTGGTTAAAGTACCCGCTAATTCCAGGTTGGCACTCGTATTGTTTACCACCACATTCTCAACATGATATCTAAAAGGTGGCTGGGGTTCTTGAGGCCGCTGATAGGCCTGTTTAGGGGATTTGCCTTTAACCAACTCCAAGTAAAATACCCTACCCAGCTGATTAAAATCTCCTTGGATAGTTTGTTGGTCCTTGCTCATTGAACCAATAAAAGCTACGCCCAGGTCCTCCATGGTGAAAACCACTTTGCCGGATCTCAATGAGATTGTGTCTACAACTATTCCAGCAGCTTCTTGATCTGGGCTATCGGCGGTGGCATGCAGCTGGTCATAGTCCATCGTCACGTGTACGACTAGGCTTAAAGGGTTGCCCGGAATTTCAACTGTACCTCCCCACTGCCCCAATAGATGTTTAGAATCGCTGCTGCCTGTGACTTCCGCAGTGTCGATTTTAATCGGTGAAAAGGACAGCTTAAAAGCCCCACCCTGAATAAGGCTCCCCTCAATTAAACCAGTCGCCAGATCCAAGTGTCCCTCATAAAAAACTCCGATTTCAGCAATTTCAAACATTAAGCTGTCATCACCAAACTCAATATCTGTCATTGCTATATCCATACCCCCTTGAGCCGGTGAGTCCAAAGTTCCTGATGGTTGACCATTTTTATGCATCAGGTGAATGATTAGCGGAAATTCGATTTCATTAATTTCAAGCACACCTTCCCAATCACCACTTAAATCTGCCAACACCACGCCTGACAACATCATGCCGATTAAGAAAAATCTGAACTGCATTTTAAAAACTTTCACGCCTAACCTCTTATACCAATCACAGCGACTTATAATCTATGTGGCTATCCAACTCTGCGCCTAAAACACTACTGCCCCAACCGTTGACTACAAGCCATAGATGCTACTGACCACTTATCTATATTCGGACTATAGTTGGAAAGCAAACATCAAAGAGGCCATTCTGTGGATGATTTAGACGGTTGCGAACCCTGTGCATTGCCTACATCGACGAATGCCCAGCAGATGCCGAAGCAGTATTTCTGTGCCTACACGGAAAGCCAACTGGAAATTACCTGTCCCTGAAGATCATACATTTCTTGCTGACGACCGCCCACCGGTTCACTTTACCTTATTGGTATGCCTTCGGGCACTCAGACACACTAACTGAAGATGCCGTGTCTACCTTCGACTTTCATCGCAACACCTTACTAAGACTTGGGACGCGGCTCGATTTGCAACGCATTGCGCTGATCTTCTTGGACCGGGTCACCATAATGCGCCTGCTATTGCCCATGGATATGAGCGACCGATATTCAACACAGCTAGCTGCGGTCTATCAAATTTGGCTCAACGGGCTCGAGGGAATGCTAAACCGCTTTCAGCGGGAGTAGATTGGGCTTAATTAATCTGTTTACACCGGTTTTCTAATGTTCATTGGTTCCAGTTTTACTCCGCACCTTGAACCAGGTAAATCCTTGCCACCAGCGTCGTTTGACGGCTTTATTACTTTGCAAGTGACCTTCCGGCACACCGTGCAATTTATACCACTCTTGCCATTCATAGGGCGTCAGTGTCTTAGGAACTTCTTCTCCGAGCGCGCGCTGCAACGACTTACCCCTAAGACTTGTATCACTACGCTCACCTGCACCTGACAGCATGCGGTCAATGTGCCGCTGGGTTTTTGTGGAGCGACGCTTCATCTATGTACCTGAGTGAAACTTACATTGTTTCAATATATTCCGAGATGTTTTCAATGTCTACACCGCTTAACATCGCCGCTTGACTCCACATCAGTGCGCTCTGGTTTCCGCGCGTTTCACCATTTTTGTACTGTGTCAGCTTCATTGAAATATCTATAGCAGATTGCCCTGCCACAGCAGGCCCTATACCCCCCTCACCACCGGCGCCATGGCACGCGATACATCCGATGTAGGCCAGCTTTCCAAGCTCCGCCGGAGAAGCGGAAGCTTTTTCTTTTGCAAGTGCCGCCGCTATTTCCACAACACCGCCGGTCTCTTCTTGCCAATCCTCGAAGCATTCACCGATGCACGTATGGACACTATTTTTTTCGAATTTATTCTCTTTCATTCCCCATAGAGGTAGACCGATGGCTAGGCAAAAAAATGCGATGAGGCCTAAGTTCATTTTCGTCAATGTAAATCTCCAACGTGTTAGGAATAGTTGTACCGAGCGTTATCTAAAGTGCTGTAAGAGTAATACGGGCAATGCCGGCCTGCGGTTCATTCTTGTGAATGCGGCGGGTAAAAATAACAGTAAATAGGGGGGGGTGAGTGCCCGAAGACTTTTGGTTCGGCACTTAGTGTGAGAGCGAAACTGAACACTTTTACGACACGCTAACGCAGCGCTCTCCGCGGATACTCGTGTTTGCACTGAGGCAAGTTATCTTGGCCAATCCATCTGCAGTAGACAACGATAGGGCTAGGCTGCGTTGGAAAAGTTTTCAGCCGCTCTTTCACCATGATTATAGGTCTCGTAGATAACGATTGGGATTTTTAGCTCGCCGAGATATTGCTCTACAAGGGGTTCGACATCACTCCAACCGAGGCCGCCAACACGCAGCTAATTTTGGCAAGGTTACTGATGCAATACTCTCGTCTTCGATAATACTTCGCTGCTCTATTCAGTGCATGGCCAATAGTTTGTGCTGTGGCCTTACCGGCATGTGCCTTATTGTCGGATGCCGGCTCTTGAGTCATTAAGCTTATAATGACTTTCTCTGGCCCAACCCACAACCAGGCATGCCCAGGCTCGGGGTATTACAGATGGCAATAATGACGAAAATCTTTCGCCATAGACGGATAATTCTCACGCAAAGCTAGCGCCAACTCCTGATTGAAATGATCGTGAGGCGCAACACCATGCGCAATAGCGCGCGCTTCGCTTAAAAGAATATCGCCTCGAGCTTTAGTAGTCCTTGTCTCTCCTCATAGTTTTAAAGTACGCGTTTAATGTTACGTAGCTCTATCCTATGCCTCGCGAAAAATCTTTCCTTGACCTAGCTCAAGCCGCTACTCCTGGGCTTCTCCTAGTATCGAACCATGTAAAAATCACCCCAACCCTTGAGGGAACTGACTATGAGCATTGGCTACAAGAGAATGGCAGGTACCTCGGCCGTGTTTCTGCGGGAAGATTATGATGGCGCGTGGACTCAGTGGGGGAGAACTTTGTCATCTGGAGAGGATACGTCGCTGGGTACAGGCGGAGGATGCTGAAAATGCCACTGGCCTAACTCGTGTTCGGTAGGCTTTTCCAGCGCGGCGATTTTGGCTGCCCTTAGGTTAAGGTGCTCCATAAAACGTTCTATAGCTCCCCCTTACCAGACGAGTCGCGGCCTTCGAAGATGACGACCATCTTTTGCCCGGTCATTTTCACCCAATTTTGCACTTTCAGTAGTTCAATTTGTAACTTCGCTTTCTCTTCGCTGCAAGGGCTCCGCACTATGCTATCCGTATAGGAATATTTTCCCTCCCGGAATAGCGTGCCTATAGCACTCGGGTCAGTGCCTAACCCCGCGGCATCAATGCCAGCTGGCGAGATTGAACGACCAGTCTCCCGGCGGAATCCCACACCTCGCCATCCTCTTCCAGAACCCCTCCGGTGATAAAGCGGGTAGAAAATTTGCAGCGCAGCCAACCTGGCTCAGAGACGCAGCGCACATGAGAAGTCATTTCCAGCGTTGGTACCCAGGCCCTGGGCAGATCAGCATTGAAAATGGTGGGTGGGAACGCATCGGCGACCAGCATCAGGCCAAATGCATCAACCGGCTCATCATCGACTAGCTTGATCCAACCGCGCATCAGCGGTTTGCCCGAGGGCTGCCCCTTGGAAAACAATGCATCTTCCGGGTGCAGGCGCATGTCCAATTTACTCATCAAGGACGGAGCAGCGCCTGCGGGGCTGGCCTCCATCTTCACGCAATCCTCCGGTGCCGGGAGCTCCGGTGGCTGCGCACCTACCAGAACTAAACCGTCCACATTGGGTACCTCACCAAAGCTGCCTAGTAGCTCAATGATAGGTTTTTGCGGCCCCATCACACTGGCTTCTTACGGTACTGAAGGTGCGGCCTTGCTTGATGATTGTTGGCGCGACGGTCACAGGCCCAGCCGCACCGGGCGACAGGAAATGGGCGGTTACCGAGACGGGGTGTGGTCGGCTAGCATCCGCCATGGCCCGGGCTCCGACGGCCATCAAGTAGCCACCGTTGGCATTGCCCATGATGTCCCATCCCGGTTTGATTTCGCAGTGGTAGATCTCGCCTTTGCGCAAGAACGAGGTGGCAGTGGCAAAACTCATATCGATGTTCCTTGCAGTGGGGCAGAGCCTTTCTCAAATCAGTTCAATAACTAAGTCTCTTTCGACAGGAGCGTCCACCTTAGTAGTTTAGTCGAAATTGGCGCCGCCCTTTAATCCATCTCCAGACTTCGCTGGCCCACTGCTTTCGGAGTTCCACGCTGCTCTATACCGCTTTGCCCCATATCGGGCTGATTCGCTAAGTTAAGTGTCAGGAGAAGCTCTCGCAGAGAAGCTGCGCCCCATCGGTGCTGGGGCATTTGGTTGAGCAAATCATCGACATCGACTACAGAAACCAGGCTCGCAAAGGGCTGGATGGACTTTCCTCCTCCTGCATGGTTATCCCAGCGGGTGAATGCAGAATCCGTGAGCTGGTGTTGGTGATCAAAGCCCATAAGCAGGAATTCTCCTCGGGTTCTGGAACTGCCAAAATCAATAGACAGAGCGTCGACACCCGCAACACCGAGACTAAAACCGAGGCTGTTTTCGTCAATCTTCCAGTGCTCCCAGGCGAGCACAAAACCGCTGTGGGTCGCTGACATGCGCAGTGGTGGACCCAGCTTATCAAGCACCTCCCCAAGCCCTATCCTCGCAGCGCTATTGGGTATCTGAGACTCCGAAAGCGGCTCGCCGAGGTCGTAATGGAATTGAGTGCAGGCGGTTAACAGCATAGCAAACGCCAAACACAAAAACCGGAACGCGGTGTTGTGCACGCTATTGCGCCTGTATATGCGTAGCAGATTCCGTTAAAACATCATTATCATCAAAAAAGAAAATCGCACGGTCGTACTGGGTATCGATTTTCATCCGGTTGTACACGATGAGAACCAGTCCTTCGCCCTTGGAATGTTCAAACAAATAGTAAAAAACCGTTTCATCCCCCAGCGCGATAACCTGAGAAGGAGGGCCCAGGAGATCCAGAACATCGGCACGCGTACTTTTGCCCTCAATAAGCTGGCTTACGGCATCGGCTTGCCATACGACAGCTACACCACGCTTACTCTCGTACTGCGCGCAGCCCGACAGAAAAGCTGGGAGCAATAATACAGCGGCGAGGATCTGGACAGGCTTCAACATAGTGGGTATTCCAGTGGAGTGATAACAATGACACATAAGCTTACTACCCACACGGCGGTAAAGCTTCACAAAGCCGCTCTGTACGACCCTGGAACCGGCCCCGATGCTGCTATTCGATAAGATTCCAGAAGCTGCACTAATCATAAATGGTAGGAATCGGGACCCGCTTGTGTTGAGTTTTTTCAAAAATTTCAATCAGCCGCTTTGCAACGGCCGGATCTACCGGTTTCCCTTCAAGAAAGTCGTCGATCTGGTCATAGCTCATTCCAAGGGCTTGTTCATCGGCTTTCTGCGGCGACAACGACTCCAAATCGGCGGTGGGAGCCTTATTCACGATATGAGAAGGTGCACCTAAGTAATCGGCAACTTGCCTGACTTGGCGTTTGTTAAGGCCAAACAATGGCGCTAAATCACAGGCTCCGTCGCCGTATTTCGTATAAAAACCGGTGATATTCTCCGCTGAGTGATCTGTACCCAGCACTAAACCGTCCAACATCCCGGCAATCTCATACTGAATCACCATGCGTGTACGAGCCTTTACATTACCTTTGACAAAATCCTGCTTGGCGTCGCTTTCAGGCAGCAGTCCATTTTTTTGCAGGGCCTGGCAGGTCTCATGATGAATGGCGTCAGCACCGGGCTGTACATTGACTGAAAGTGCCTGGCTGGGCTGGATAAAATCAATAGATGCCTGCGCGTCAACTTCGTCTCTTTGCACGTTGTAAGGTAGCCGGACGGCGAGAAACTGGTAATCATCAACGCCTTCACTATTTAATTGATTGATCGCTAATTGTGCCAGTCGGCCTAAAGCACATGAATCAATACCGCCACTAATCCCTAGTACTAGCGTGCGCAGTCCGGCAGCTTTCAACTGAGACTTTATAAAATCTACCCGCCGAGTAACTTCTGCCTCGGCATCGATTTCTGGCAAGACCCGCATTTGCGAAATGATTGATTGCATGACTTTAACTCTGTGAAGATTGATAGGGTTGAATGATAAATAATTTTGCCGATAAATACTCGGAAATTACGGAATATCGTCGCTCGAGACACATTCTCCATAGACAGTAATTGGGGCTAAGGGTTCTCGCGCGACAACTTCATACTTCACCGTTCTTGGTAGACCCATAAGCAATGGACTACCATCAAGTGGCACTGGCAGTGCTACACTACCGGAAATCACCATTTTAAGGGTATAGCTATGATTTTAGTCGTCGATGACGACCATGAGTTATCTCGATTAATCGCCAGCTTCCTAAAAGTGTAGTAGTCAAGTAAAACTGGCCGCAGGTTTAGAGGAATTTCAGTAGCGTTCCTCGGTTTTGTTCGGCGGCATTCCGCCGTTATGTTTGTGTGGCCTGGTGTGGCTGCAGTACCCCGCTATTATGTAGTCAACGACTGAGCGATGAGCTTCAGCCACGGCTTGTGCGTCTTCCCTGATGCGATAACGCTGATCGACCACCAGCTGTGCAGACTCAAGTCGAAATTCCGAGCTGAAAGTACGTCGTGTTTTGCTTCTCATGGCTTTACTCGCTTAACTTATACGGCGACAGTATCACCTACAATTAAGCGGCCAAATTCACTATGCCACTACACTTACGCATTTTGGGATGTTGACAAAACAGTTTTAGGTTATGTGAGCAAGCCAAAGGGGCAGGTGCTCAACTTAAGGACCGGAGAGCCTGCGTAAATTCGTAAAAAATCGCCTATTCTTTGCTGGTGAAGCAACGAGTGCAGACTAAGCCGCAACCACCGAAGGTGCATATCGGACAGGTCTACAAGCAGCAACAGAAATCCAAGAACGTTGATCTCAGAACCTGACCCCGTGGTTTTCACTGCAAGGTAGTTGATTCAAGAACGACGGCACGGACGGGCACATCGCTGCCTATACCCCGCACCGTAGTGGTGCGCTCCCCAGCAATGCTATCGACAATTTCCATCCCTGATAAAACCGTCGCAAACACGGTATAGCCGTCGGGATTGCCCGCCGAGCCGTGATCCAAAAATGTATTGTCGACCTGGTTGATAAAAAACTGACTACTAGCGCTGTCGGGATCGTTGGTACGCGCCATTGAAAGCGTGCCGCGTTTATTCGACAGGCCATTGCTGGATTCATTCACGATGGTGGCCCCAGCGGGCTTCAGTTCCCACGCAATCAGGCCTTCATTATCACGCCCAAGATAGCTAACGTAGCCCATTTGAATCATAAATCCGTCAATCGCTCGATGAACCATTACCTGGTCGTAGAAACCTTCCTTTATATAACGCAAAAAGTTGGCCGCAGTAATCGGAGAATCCCAGTTAAGTGTTTCCAGGGTGACGGTGCCAGCGTCAAACTCCATGACCACCGTATGATTCCCCAGCACTTGCATCGCCTTACTGAGCAGCATCTGTGCGGGTTGCCCGGCCGCTACTGCCGAGGACAATCTATCAACAGCAGACAAATCGCCCAAAAATTTAGCGCCGTCAAAAGTGCGGTTCCAGTTCAGCACATCCTCATAATCGACACCGCCATCGTCATCGATATCGCTCACTACCAGCTCCGCAGCCGCATTCAATCGCGCCACTATCTCGGCATCGCTCCACTCGTTAATTCGAGCTGACAGTTGTTGATACAAAGCTTCTGTCAAAGCCGACACTTTCACATTCCCATCGAGAATATGTTGGCCACTGACAATAGCGTGCCAATTGCCCTGCACCGCCAGGGGGTTCGAACTCAAGCCAAACTTCAGTTGCGTGTCGAAGTCCTCGCCACCGCTCGCAGTCGCCAAATACAATGCATCGGCATCAACTCCATCGGTTTCTACCAAAGTTATACCTACGAACGCCAGACGGATCAATGAGGCCTGCTCATCCCAGAATTCCTGCCCCCAAAGATTGACTAAATCTTCCGGTGTCAGGGAGTCGGCGGTTAGCACTACGGTGCCAGCATCACGTAAAAGAGCGATGCTCAACTTGCCACCACCGACGGAACCTCTTAGTTGGATATGAAAGCAGCCCGCCAGAATCAAAGATAAAAAACAGGCCACGCTCAATCGGAAAAACTTCATAGTTAGGTAATCAAATGTTTAAGTTGCACACTTTAACAGCCGAATCGATTGACGTCACTGAATGGGTAATCCAATACAGCTCGCGTTCTTCTGTTTCGTAATTTAGCTGTGGCAGCAGATAGTTTGCCCCACTCTTACACCCTGTTAGGACATATTTCTCGCACACGAAAATGAGATGCAAACGATGAGGAGGATACTGCGAACCGGTGCCAACAAAGGAATCGGTTTGCCTATCGCAGAAGCAGTTCTGCAACGAGATGACGATAGTTGGTTGTGTTAGGAAGTCGCAATCTAGAGAGCGGCAAGGCTGCCCACTTATCGATACCCAGTGATCATCCCGAACGGACTTTGCGCTCGAAGGTATTGGAGATCGATGTCTCGAGCGAGACTTTGGTTGCGCAGGCGGCTCGCGTAGTAAAGAGCAAGTTTTCGCACGGTCGGCGACATCCAGAATGCGGTTATCATGAGTCACTATGATTACCGTACCCTAATGTTCCTTAGCCAGTGTGCGCATCAGGTTCACCACGTCGCGGCCAGAATTCCTATCCAGCAAGGCGGTAAGTTCATCGGCACGGGGTGGTTTTGCGGGTTTTGCCACCAGCTCCCTGGCTATGCCAGAGCGCTGCTTCTGTCTTCTTACAATTCGTGAACGTAGCTGTACTTATGTCCTGACAGGCACACTGCATCTAGCATCGCGTCAGCGCGCTCGCGGATGAATCTGAGGATGCAAGTGCAATGACATCCCTACATTCTTACTAGCAGTTAACGCTCCCACCAGCTTGTAGGACAGAAATATATAGCCGGTTTGCATTCGCTCCGACTGCATAAGAGCGGCGTTTGCGCATCGTATGCATCCAGAACATTGCTACTAACTGTCTGAACGGCACGAAGAGCACCCGTCAGGGTTAACTGTGTGGTTTTCCCCGAAACCAGAGCTCCCCGTCAAAATCACTATTTCTCCAGGATTAATACTCACATTACTGTCAGCCGGAATTTGCTTTCTCAACCCGCCAGTGCCAAAGGGTTACTCCAGCTTTTCAACCGATACAATCGCGCTGGCATTGGTAGTAGCGCTTATCCAAATATTGACGCAGATTCTGGACAGCGAATTTTACGCAGAGCCAGCAGAGCGACAAAACCGCATATCCCCAAAGTAATTAGCAGAACAAGCAAGGCGCACTCAGCATTCATAGCCAGCTCCATCATTAGCGCACCGCTTGCAACATCGTAAGGCTAAATCGACAATAGAAAGCCCGGAATGAAACCGATCACGGCGAGAACAATGGTCTGTTGAATCACCACATAGCACAAGAACAGGTTTGAGTATCCCATAGCTATCGGATTAGCATACTCGGCCGGGGGGTCGCTCTCATCGGCGAACAATATTTAGTAGAAGATAATGCAACCGACGTCCCGGCCAATTAAAATACCGAAGCCGAACACATCACCGATAGGTGTACTTGATGGACAGTAGCCAACTTATTATTTCGCGGATGATCGCGACTGCTTATTAACGTATAGGCGCAGATGGCGGAATTTCTAGAAAGTCTTCGAAAGCTATCAACAAGTTGCTGGCAACTGGATGTAGCGACGAATAATTAGTGGGTGATTAACATCCGTTACGTGGCCAAGGCATCAGCCTAAAGCAGCACTCATCGCTTCGGCTAGCTGCTCTGACGTAAACGGTTTACTCAGGTAGCCGTCCATACCGGCTTCGATGCAACGATCGCTGTCACCTTTCATCGCATGTGCTGTCAATGCGAGAATCGGAATTCTATGAAAGATTTCACCTCCGACCTCGATTTCTCTTATGGCATGCGTTGTGTTGAATCCATCCATAACCGGCATTTGACAGTCCATTAGTATCAGATCATAGTGATTCTCTGCGAAAAGTTGGAGGCCGATCTGTCCATTTTCCGCAATTTCGATACTGCAGCCGAAACGCTCCAACGTAAGGCGTGTTACTTCCTGATTAACCTTGTTGTCTTCACACAGTAGAATTTTTTTCCCAGCTAAGCGGTCAATTTCAAGCGCTAGGCCGACATCAGTAACAGCAGGAATGAACGCTTCGACCCTACCAATTGATTTTCTAAAAGCGGCCGTAAACGTAAAAGTGCTGCCCGACCCAAGTTTGCTTTCTACGCGAATTCCGCCATTCATGAGTTCGACTAGCTGTCGGGAGATTGCCAATCCAAGACCGGTACCGCCGTACTTTCTCGTAGATGAGGAGTCTGCTTGTGTAAAAGATTCGAAAATTTTACTCCTCGCACTCTCTTCAATTCCAATGCCCGTATCGGTCACCGAGAATTCGAGGATTATACACTCGGGCTCTTCGTTGACTGAAGTGATTCCGAGCTCTATTGATCCGTAGTCTGTAAATTTTATGGCATTCCCCAGTAAGTTCACTAGCACCTGGCGAAGCTTGCCTGCGTCACCCAGCAAAACAGAACTCAGTTCAGGACTTTTCACCAAACGCAGGGAAAGACATTTTTCATGCGCTGCCTCAGAATAGAACAGAATTATTTCCTCGATCATTGTCGCGAGTTCAAACTCACCCTCAACCAAATCAAGTTTTCCAGCCTCAATGCGCGATAAATCGAGAATATCGTTGATAACAGTTAAGAGATGCTCCGATGAGTTGCTGATGTGTTCTGTAAGACGTCTCTGACTCTCTGACAACGACGTCTTTTCCAGAAGACTAACCATACCTAGCACGCCATTCATGGGTGTTCGTACTTCGTGACTCATGTTTGCCAGAAATTGACTTTTTGCTCTGTCGTATCCCTTGGCCCGCTCTAGAGCGAGGGACAGTTCACTGGTTCTCTCAGCAACCGTCTTCTCCAAATTTTCGTTCTGTGATTCTCTTTCCTTCAGCATGGCAGTGTAAGCATTATCCAGCTGAGTCAGTTCGTCCACACTTGCGAGCTGAACAGAGATATCGGGTCGCCGCGTTGAGCGACTATTAACTGTATCCATGAGTTTTTTGATTGGATTTATCAACGTATGGTTGATCGTTAGCAGCAGTATCCAAGCGACAATAATAATGCCGATCGCCGTGGTGATCAAAGTGGCTATTCGGAAATCTATGGACTCTTGCCTGATCCTATCTTCGGTCAGTAATGCAACCAGGTATTTATCCTGAATTTTTTTAGCAACAAGAGAGTAGGTTTTCCCCTGCAGCGTCCGTTCAAAAATCCGGTTGGATTCTGTATCACTCGCATTCATAGACTGGGATATATCTATCGAGTCAATACCGTCAAGTGCAGAATCAGTTAATAGCAGCTTGCCGTTTGCATCGAGGATATTGTAGTTATAACCGTAATTCGAAAAGAATGTCTGTGTCGACGGCAGCACATGGCCCAGGTCTACCTTCAGTAAAAGGTGGTATTCTGGATCATCTTGCAGTACCGCAGGAAAGCCAAAGGCTCGAAATGCTACCACCACTGTATAACTTAGTCCTGTTTGCTCGGCATCTTTTTCTCTATCCATCTTAACGTACACAGGTTGATTGCTTAGCTTAGCCAGCTGCAAAATTTCTTGGTCTTCTTCGTTGCCGTTGAAAAAAGGATCATTGTCTGCGCTGGCCACTGCAATTTTTTTATTGTCGGGAGAGAATATGGATAGATAAAGGTAGGGCCTATCATCCACCAGGAAGTTTTCTAGCACTTTGTTTAACCGATACTGCGCCTGATAAGCTCTCGTTTGTGGGTTTTCTTCATTGATAAACTTACGTAGCTCGTCCGATGTCGTAAGATATTTTGCGTCCGCCCTCGCCACGCGGAGGCGCGAGGAAAACTGCTCGGAAAGTCGCTCAACGTTCAGGTCTACACCTCGTAAGAATGTATCTCTTATGGCAGACTGAAAATAGTAATCTCCCAGACAACCAAGAATAGATAGACATATGACGACGACCGGAAAAATGGTGAGAAATGTTTTGGTCTTTATATTCATCAATTATCTTCGAGCGATAGCAGAATTTTGTTCCTAATCGTTTGGATCTCGATAGGCTGAGTGGATTGCACTTCGCTTTTTTCTAGAATCGCGTCTGACGGGAAAACAGACTTGTCATTCAAGTAGTCTGCGCTTAAGAGTTCTTTCGCGGCCATATTGGGAGTCGCAATCCAGATTGCCTCTGACAGTTCAGCTGCAACCTTTGCTTCCAATAAGAAATCGATGAACTCGTAAGCAAGCGCGCTGTGCGCCCCACGCTTTGTGACAGACAGACAATCCATCCAAATACTGGTCCCTTCTTTCGGAAAAACGAACTCCCAGTCCTCGTCGCCGGATATTTCCCGGTAGGTAATTTGTTTGCCCGAGTACGCCTCAGCCAGCGCTAGACTTCGGTTGCCGAGGTTCAATAGGAGCGCCTCATAAGAAGAACTGTAGCTCAGCACGTGCGGCTTTTGCGCTTGCAAAACTTTATATGCCGACTTTAGTTCTGCCAGGCTCGTTGTATTAACTGATGCCCCGCTCAATTTGAGGGCTGGCACCATTAAGTCGAAAGACTCGTTGAGCATTCCAATTCTTCCCCGCAACGCGGGTTCTGGAAACAATAAGTCACGCCAGGAATCTATAGACCCGATTACCTGACTCGAGCGATAGGCAATACCAGCTCCTCCCCAGAAAAAAGGGACACCTAAGTCACTGCATGTATTGCTCCAACGCGGGTCGAGATTTTTTAGATTGGGAATTTTTTGCGTCTCGGCCTTCAGAAAAATATCTGAACTGGCAAAACTAGGCAACGTATGCGCATCGGTAATTATCACATCGTAACCGGCTTGTGCATTAAAGATTTCCGTATCTCGCTCAAGATCAGAGTAAAAATAGACAAGCTTTATAGTATGGCCGGAGCGTTTTTCGAACTGTTTTATAAAGCGTTCGGGAAAATAGTCAAACCAAGTGTAAACGGTAAGTTGATCAGCAAGAGAATCTGATGAGAGGAAACAGCAAAGTGCAAGCGTACGAATCGCGAGGATTAGTGTGCTGCGCTTTAGATCCATAGGATAAAACTGCTTGTAAACGAGACCTGAGCCATGTTACCTCAATTTTTTCCTATAGCGAAGCGTAATGAGGTAACCGAGTATGGCCTGCAACTCGTGATCGACGAGCTCTAATTGACGTCGCAGAAACAACAAGCAGGCCTAAGCGGCGATGCAGACTTTCATCACGTCGGTGAGGACCAAGCCACAGAGATACGAACACGAAGAATCTGTTGCCACTGTACTGAAAATGGCTCGTTCAAAAGGCGTTTTTTTCGCCAGCGCCTGAAATGATTGTTGGTCGCAAAGACAACTCCATCAATAGGAGGGGGATCAGGTCGAGCATAGCCGGGCTCACGGTTTAGCGAACTCTCAATGTGACGAAAGCCGCGTAGCACAACAACCAAACGATGAGAATGGCGCCCGCGAAAGCCACACCGAAACCGACTGCACCCATCAGATTTGTTGCACCCAATGGGTTGTCTCCAAAACTCAGTGCCCGGCTTCCTGAAGCATTACCAAACCAGTAGAATACGGTGTTTGCCCAACCAATATAGATAAAGCCGTACACAGTGAGTTTGTGCATTCCCTCATTCAATGGGATAAACGGTAGCGCCAGCGCCATGCCAATAATCAGCAATCCATTCGACAGCCCCCCTGAGTGCGCACGAGACCAACCTTCGGCAGTACCGTAATAGGGCATTTCAATAATATTGCCCGGGTAAAGTTCCAATCCGCCGATCAAACCAAAGCCCAACATAAAGCCGGCTAGCATACTGATCGCAATGACGAGAAAGGCATTGCCTATCATCAATTTTTGATATCTTTCCATTACCCATTTCTCCTTATTATACAGAGCTATCTTATCTACCCCGAACACCGACGTTTACACACTAATTGAACAGTGCCAGACGCTACGCAAGTTTTCGAGTAAGAATTACGGCGTCAACTCGCGTAAACTCGGCAGCGATCGTCTTGATACTATTGGCGCGAACAAGCGCTTGTATGAACTTGCGGGTAAGGGGGGAATCTTCGCCTACTACGACAAGGTCATGCACGATTTTTTCAGTTCAGGTCGCCTGTAGTATTTTCCGATGTGTGAATACCGCGGCGATGGCCAAGTGGTTTCGCTGGTCTACGATAAATGCGACGCCATCGAAGCGGAAAAAATTGTCAACGCCACGTTTATGTATGTTCAGGTACCCGCGATGGGTAGCCCGCCCTATGACGTGGACGATTTGTTCGCCCGTGCGAATGCCTTGGAGATAATGCCGCGTATCAAACCCGCCATGTTTCACTGCCTCGCATCAAGAACGTCGTGCGCGTGGGCCGTGTGAAACGCATTGAAACTAAAACAGGTGGTGTTGGAAGACGGATCTTTTAGCTACGGCCCATGCACTCGATTCGTCGATTTTACTGCCGATGAAGTGTCGATGGACTGTCGAGGCGACCAGCAGCGCCGGTGTTTGCCGACAACAAAATAACGCAGCAGTTCGTGCGTACCTGCCAGCAAGTGTTCGGCGCCGCCTTTATTGCACAGGTGGAAATAGCAGAGCAAAACGAGGAAAGCAAGAATCTATTGTGCACCCCGCGCCTCGACGGGTTCTCCTATTCCGCTCGAGCTCTCGCGAATCAGATGAAACGTTTCTGCGGAGTCTACAGCGATATGGCCCCCTGGCAGCCAAAAAACTGTGGGATACTTGGCGGAAACCTAGCGCTCTCAGCTGCGCGACGCTTACACCCACAGCACTCTTTCTCGCATCGAGGCATAACAAGACGGCTGTGCTAACGTCAGGTGTTTAGCTATCGCGTCCTAATCGTGTCGCCAGGCTGTCCCCTTGATCACTTGTTCGAATTTTCTACGTACGCCGATAAACCAACCGGGGGATGCGAGTCCCTCGCCGGCCGACGTCAACTTGGGATGTTTCCCAGTAACCCTCAGCAGAATATTCTCCTGATCCGAGCTGACATCCACGACCAATATATGCTTGCCTGCACGCAGGCTGTCACGAAAGCGGAGAAAATCGGAATGTGGTTCCTGTATGCCAATCAGGCCCCCTTCCCAAGTACAAAACCCCAACACTACAACAGCCAGAAAAATGGGCGGTACCCACGTAGTGACTGAAGCGATCCCGGTTGCCGATGCAGCGATAAGAATCACCACGGCCCCGATTACGCCGACAATAGCGCCGCGGCTAGTACCGCGCACTACATCTTTGCGCAGTACGGCCTCGACATCGTTCAGGCGGTGTGCCTTTACACCCGCGTCGTCCTCACTCAGCACATGTATCTGAGGCGTGGTGACACCGGCTCGCTCCAGCTCCTGCTCGATTACTTCCAGATCGTCAAGATCATCACTTATGTAGAAATGGCGCTTCATACTGCGTTCTCCTCTCAGTCTTACTCAGCGAGGTTGCTGGAACTCGTACCGCCAATTCCAGAGCAGCCGCACAATCCGTTGCCAGCACACATTACAAAAGTCACTACTTACAAGGTCGGGACTCACAATGTCGAGACTGACAATGTTTAGGCTTTGGAAGCCCTACTCTTATACTTTTTTCGAGTATAGCACTCGCGAAACCCAAAACAAGTACCGCTTAAGTTCGTCCACTCACCGCAGCCCAGTATTTATCTCACGGGTATCGCCGGGGCCAATTATTTGAAAATTGTCTGGATCAACCTCCAGCTCAGTTAGTGCGCTCACCAGATCTCGACTGGGCTGGTCGATCGCCTCGTAAGTCAGCTGGAAAGTACCGAAATGCATGCCAAGGCTGTATTCACTGCGCAGATCCCGGTGGGCCTGCACTGCCTCCATCGGGTTCACATGCACATCTTTCATGAACCAGCGCGGCTCATAAGCGCCAATGGGCAGCAATGCCAGCGCGAAGGGGCCGTGCTTTGCACCACTTTCCTTGAAGTGCGGGCTGTAGCCGGTGTCCCCAGCGAAGTAGATATTCCCTGCGGGGGTCTTAACAATAAACGAGCCCCATAGCGTGGCCATTTGATCTACTACTCCACGACCCGAACGATGCTGACACTCGCTGAATACAAACTCCAGGCCCGCGTGCTCCAAGGAATCTTCCCAATCCATTTCATGATTTTTAGTTAAGCCCAGTTCATCAAAAAATTTGCTGTTACCCAGGCCGGAGAGCACCAACGGCTGTTCGCCGTTTAAGTTAGCGAAACGCTCCAAAGTGCCCACATCTAAATGGTCGTAATGATTGTGGCTAATGAGAATGACGTCTATACGTGGCAGATCTTCAAAACGGATACCGGGATCATGCACCCGTTTTGGCCCCGCCCATTGAGTGGGGCTGACGCGATCGGAGTAAACCGGGTCGGTCAGTATGTTAAGCCCCCCTACCTGCACCAGGAAGCTCGCATGGTTAATGAAGGTCACCGAAATTCCGTCAACCACGCGTTCGTGGGGCACCTTCTGCGGTTGTACTTCGATCCAATCCGGCCATTGCTCAAACTTGGTAAGAGAGCCGAGACCAAAGCGCAGCAGATCACCCACCTGCTTATCTCCCACCATGCGATTATTGAAATGCTTACCGTTGTAATGATCACTGGTTTTGTACGAGCTAACGGGACCTCCCACGCAGCTGAGCAGCAACGGTAAATTCAGGGTTACGAGTAATACAACTATTGTTCGGGGCATTCATGTTATACGGGATGTTAGAGCAGCTGGATCAAGCGAGCTGACGCCAAAGCATCAGATGTATAAGTGGGGTTCTTATCTAGCCATACGTCAAAACGTATGCCTAGATAAATGGTGATACAAGCAAGAAAACGCCTTTAGACTCGCTCGATCAATTGGAGCATTTTAGCGTTCCAACTGCGCCACAAAATCTCGCTTGAGTGTACGCGCAGACATGAAAAAGCATCCGGCGGCAACAACAAACCAACAGACCGTGAGAGAGACCGCGTGTTTAAGGCCCGTTGAATTTGCCTGATCGCACACTGCTCGTTGGGCCTCGCCTATCCCTGAGTCTTTTGCCGAACACATTACAGGCGACAGTTGGCCGGCAAAATCGCTGTTGGCAAGTTCCATATTCATAAACAAGTCACTCATAAACCCTACAAAGTAAGGACCGATACCATTGCCTATCAGCGAGACAAGAATGAGTAAGATGGCTATTGCAGTGGCCCGCGAACGGTTGCTGACTACGCCCTGACCAATATTGTACTGCGCACCCAGGTAGGCGTAGTGGCACACCGACGCGATACCCCACAAGACAAATACGACTTTTAGATCCTCCGCAAAGAAGGCTCCAATATAGGCAGGGACTGCAATCAGCAGGCCGACCGCCGGAACCCAGGCCACCGCAGTTTGCGAGCGGGGAGTAAGCTTCTCGGTGATATAGCCACCAAGAAAGGTACCTATAGCCGCCAAAAACGATAATGGGGCGCCGAAGTTGAGCGCCGCGTCTCTGACATCCAGGCCGTGTTCGCGTTGCAAAAAAGGTGCCTGGAAACTGGTCAGGCCGTAGCCCACAAAGGCAACCATGGCGGCGCCTATCGCCATCCACCAAAAGGTGGGTTTATGTTTGAGTTCCTGAAACGCCATTGCCCAATGCGCGGGCGCCTTAGGGGAATAATCGGGTGGGTCGGAGTAGCCACGAGGCGGCTCTTTGATTGTCACCAGCACCACCAAGGCCACCAGAATGCCCGGCAATCCGACCACGACAAACGCGATTCTCCACCCTTCGACCGCAGTCCAATCTAGCCCCGTAAACAAACCACCCAGGCCAATGCTACTAATCCAGGCGCCAAAGTCAGCGCCTTGTAACTGTGCTATGGGGCCGCCAAAAAGGTTGGCGAGGACGGCTCCCAGGGTGACGCCCATCGAGTAAATACCCAGTGCTGTTGCTCGCTTGCGGGCAATAAAGTAGTCGCCAATAATGGAGTTGGCCGGCGGAGTGCAACCCGCCTCACCAACGGCAACACCAATTCTGAAAAAGAGCAGTACAAGAAAGCCCCCGGCAATACCGCACAGAGCGGTCATAATCGACCACAAAATAATGCAAACCGTAATCACTTTTACACGGTTGGATCGATCTGCCCACAATGCTATTGGCAGCCCCATGACAGCATAAAAAATGGCAAATGGAGGGCCGTATAACAGACCCCACTGGGAGTCGGTAAGGCCGAATGTGTCGATAATAGGCTGCGCGACAACCGCGATGAGGGTCCTATCGACGAAGTTAAGCGTGTACACCACCATGAGTAGAAACAGCACATAGTTTCGATAAGACGGCGTGCCATACCCAGTGAGATGGCCCTCGGGTGCCGTGTCTGCAGTAACGCTCATTATTATTTTCCTGTTTTTATTGTAGCGCGCTCTATCGTGACCACGCATTATTGCCAAACTATATCACGGTCGCGGGAGGGACTGGCTCTCGAGCTCTGGATTGAAACTCTACCCTAACTGAATAGCCAAGTGCTCATGTGGTCAATAAGCTAACGGGGCTAGGTATAGTTGACCGATCTCGAATCGCTTCATAGTCCTTTAGGATATCTTTGTAATCGGCCGCGCCATACTGACCAAATAGCTCGGCAAAGATATTGGGCATTTTCCGATATGGCGAGATTCCAAGGTCCTGCAGCATGATATCAATATATTGCTGAAATCTTGTGTTTACCGCACACGAACGTGAAGGCTCATAGTTAATATTCTCGCGCTTCCATTCGAGTATATTGCGTATTACGGCTTCCATCTCATCGGTGCAGGGAATTTTAATTTCCTTATTCAAGTAGGCTGAAAGCCAGAGCATGGCAACTTCAACGGCGGGAATATGCATGAAACCATGGTTAAAGCCCGCAAATGCTACCTTCGGTATCCTGGGGTGCAGTAAATGCCTGTATAATTGAACACCATCATTCTCAGCTTCCAGTATCTGTCGATACTTATCAGAAAAAAATGGGAATACGGGTGTTTCAGAGCCAAGACACAAAAGCACCTGATCACAGTCGATGCGTCGTCCATCCTTCAGTTCCACACCCGTCTCGGTAAAACCTGCTAACTCGCAATGGTAAGGCAGTATTTCGCCTTTCGCGACTTGCTTAGCATAGTGCTGCGGAGCCATCGCTGTAGCAGATCGAAGATCACCGACAAAATCGTGCTTAGGCAGAATCGTTTTTAAACGTTGTTGCGCCTCTTTCCCCAACCTTAGACCTTGAAATTTAAAGTGAAGCGCAACGATTCCTTCCAGCAGCTTCCAATTCGCCTTTACAATAAAATTCAGTTTCCCATGGAGAAGCCTCTCGAAACGACTCGGGTATGCCCAGCTGGGCATTGCTACTGTACCCATTCTGCAGAACAGAATTTTAGCGTAATGAATACCTAGAATATGAAAAGGAATCAACCAACGCGGCGTACGAAAAACATGGTGTACCTGATTGGCAGAGAGTGCTGCGAAAGCCGCCATATCGATAGCGCTTTTACCAAAACCAACTATGACCGTCGATTTATTAGCAAACTCCTTCAGCTCGAGAACGTCACGTTCAGTTAATATTTCGCCTTTGTACTCCCCTTGATTAGGAAATTGAGGTTTATGTTTCCCCTCAGTATATTGACCGATAGCGACTACAACAAAATCAAATTTTTCTTCATGCACGCCGTCGTTGTTTCGGTAATTCACCCGCCAGCCCTTCTCCAGTTCGTCGAGAGCGACAACCTCGTGCGACCGACGAACCTCCAATCCCAGGGCTTCCACGGTGTGTTCGAGATACTTCCTAACTTGGGCACCCGTAGGGTGAAGATCGGGCTCGAATGGCCACGGCACATCTGAAATATGGTAATGATTACTGGTGTTTTGTAGTTTTACACCAGGATAACCAAGCGCCCACACACCACCAAAGACAGAGGATTTTTCGAACACCACGGCTTCATGACCACACTTACTTAGGGTGTGCGCTGCCGCAATGCCAGATACCCCTGCCCCAACGATCGCGATTCTCATTTGATTAAAAAAACTCCCGGTGCTTTGATACTATGTCTTAAACATAATCCAAGGGGTCACTTATTGTGTACATTACTGCCGGACATTTCAAATTTAGAGAAGATGCTTGCGATCGTGCTGTCGAGATTATGAACCAGATTGTATCCATAGGGCGTCAGGAACAGGGGATACAGCAATATACATTTTATCCGAACCCCGATGCAAAACTTGCCTACTTCCTGTTCGAAGTATGGGATTCAAAAGAAGCACATGACGTGCATTTTGAAAGTGCAGAGATGCAATCTATTGTACCCAAGTTTTTTGAACTGCTGGATGGAACACCCGAGATATCCTATTTTGATGCAAGCTTGCAATCGACACTCTAGCTAGATTTTCCGCTGAGTAATCGCTCCTAGACAAATTTCCAACAACAGCTCTGACTATTACTACGATAAAAAATAGCACCAGGGCTGGGCTGGGCTCTGGTCTTCAGGCTCGGCGATACATTTTATGCTAAACCTTACTCCAATGCTGTCGATAACCACTTTGTGGCATCCCGACTATTTCTATTTCGTAGGTAGAGCAATGATATAAAACGTGGCAGCGGCGCCGCATGGGATCCTCAGTATTTTGGCTTGAGAGTCTCAATATACAGGAAAAAACATGAGCATCTTTTCAAAAGATCAAGACAAAGGCTCCTCCAGCGAAGAGCCCGAAATGATTGAAGAGGCGACCCGTATAGCGGCGATAGAAACTTTTGCTGACAATGCCGCGGATACTATAGCAAGAATTCTGAGGGAATATGGCCGCTTTGGATTCGATATTGAAGTGATGGCGGCCGAAGACCTACAACGCCATTGTGACACCTGGGCCAGACACATTTTAACTGGTACTCCACCTCCCTCTGGCCAGCGGGATCAAGAGGACTCAAGCCAGCTACAATCCGTAGCGTTACATCAACGCCATCTACCCAATCTGCTGCAATTCTTCCGCAACCATCGTCGTGATGAGCAAGCAGCAGTGTTAAACAGCGCAAAAGGAATGAGAGGCCTGATCAGTGATATGACAAATGGCTTACGCATATCCATCAGCGAAGACAAATCGAGCGACGAAAGAGTTCGTGATGAAATGGCCTCAATGAACTCTATGCTTAAAAGCAATTCTCTGGAGGAGATAAGGCAGAAACTCGGTAGAACCATCGAACTGGTCACCCAGGTTACACAGCAGCGCCAACAACGCTATGAAACCCAACTTGAATCTATGGTAAAACGGGTTCGAGCTCTGCGAGAAGACCTGATAGCGCTTCGGGAAAAAGTTGATTTGGATGCTCTCACCCGGCTCTACAACCGAGGTGCTTTTGACGCCGTGCTCACAAGGCAGACGGATTATTCCTTTCTTTCAGGCCAAACCATGTCGCTCATTATGTTGGACCTGGACGACTTCAAACAGATTAATGATAGCTATGGGCACCCGGCCGGAGATTTGGTATTGCGTAAAGTGGCCGACACACTGGTGCGCGAATTCCCACGGCGCTGTGATTTTATCGCGCGTTACGGGGGCGAAGAATTTGTCATTATACTCGTAGATATCGTGCCCGAAGAACAGACCTCCATCGCCAACCGATTACTTGAGACCATTCGCTCGCTAAGCATCGACTACGAAGGAACGGATATTCAAGTGACCGCCTCTATCGGTGTTTCTGCCTGCCGACCTGAAGACAATGCCGAAATGCTGCTAAAAAGAGCCGACCACGCGCTATATCAGGCCAAACAAGATGGTCGTGACCGCGTGGTGATCGCGCCCGACTAAGCCTTTATTCGTCAACCGGTAGTACTTTCGTTGATATTGACTTATTCACCTAAACTCAATACCGGCTGTGAGCTGAAAACATATGCCCCCCGATATTTGTTCTAGTTATCTTATACTTCACGCACATACTCGGTGAAAAACATGCGGTGTCACATCTTTGCCTTGATAGCTCTGTTCGCGTGCGCCAGCCTGGACGCACAGGCTGCCGAACATTACGAAGTCGCCTATTCCGCTGTATTTAGCGCTGAAAAGCCGGTCGCTCGAGCGACAATTAATCTTAATCAGACAAAACTGCTCGTTAGCAAATTAGACTTTAACGCTCCATCGAGTCAATACACGGTTGTATCACATGATGGCAAGCTAAGCAGGAGCAACGGGCGCATCATCTGGCAGCCGCCGGCAAAAGGCGGGTCGCTAAGCTACGACTATCAAATAGACAGCCGACGAGGTGAAACCTTTGATGCTAGACATCAACCTGACTGGGTGCTGATGCGCCTCGACGATTTGTTTCCACCGGCTCATGTAAGCACACTTAAAGGTGCCACGAGCAAAGCAAACATCACGCTGCAAGGGCCAACCCACTGGAGCTTTGAAAGCCGCTACGGCAATCTAACCAACACCACAAAAGAATTAACCGAAACTGAACGAAACTTCGAACGTCCAACAGGCTGGATGGTTGGCGGGAAAATTGGCACAAGACGAGACCTCATCGAAGGACGTAACGTTGCCGTCAGCGCGCCACTAGACAGCGGTATTCGACGGGTCGATACTTTAGCATTTTTGAATTGGACGCTGCCTGATCTAACAAGCATCTTCCCCCAGCTACCCGACAGCATACTTATCGTCGGTGCGCCCGAAGACATGTGGCGCGGTGGATTGTCTGCGCCACAATCCTTGTATCTGCACACTGATCGACCTCTGATCAGCGAAAATGGCACATCAACCCTACTTCACGAACTTATACACCTGGCCGGATTTCACTCGGCAGAAGACGGTGCAGACTGGATCGTTGAGGGGTTCGCTGAGTACTACAGCTTATTAATATTAAAACGCAGCGGCGGCATAAGCGCCAAGCGCTTTGACCAAGCCCTGGCGGGCTTGGCAACATGGGTAGCTAAAGACAAAGGCAAACTAAACGATCCCTCCAAGGGCGCGGATACAGCGGCGGCTGTGTTGATGTTGCATGATTTGGCAACTGAATTACTAGAAGGTGGTAGTGACATCGATAATTTAGTGACGCAGCTGGCGAATACTCAACCTATTTCCCAGCAATCCCTGGTACGCTTGGCAACTGATTTGCTTGGACACCCAAGTCGAGTGCTCGCTAATATTAAGATCAAAAACTAGGAAGCACCTACAACCCGTCGCTCTAAGCCTTTTTACGTCAACCGAAAGTTTTCGCTGATATTGATTTATTCACCTGAACTCAACACCAGCTGTGAGCTGAAAATGACCCAGACCCGTGCCATCCGATATCTGGGCGGACAGGATGGGCGAAAGTATATAGCTAGTTTTGCGCTATCTGAATGGAGGCGCTACATCATGCGGCCCGAACTCTGGCCGACACGTGACGGGTCCAAAGGACCCTAACTGTTACCTGTGCATTGCGGCGATCAAGGTGGCGACTACTGCGAGCACGTAGCACACTAAACCAACTATTAGGACACCTTCATAGTTTTGTGCCGTAACAGACAACGACGCGGCGGCTGGCCCAATGCCACCCCCCGCCCCACTGGCAATGCCCCCTGCTGCCACCACTGCCCCACCCGGGTCCATGTCAGCCAATACAGATTGTAGGTAGGGAAGCGTAAACGCCCAGGTAAAACTGAGGGTGCAGATGGCGGCGAGGTAGCCACCAAAATTGCCAATCTGAAACAGGGCAAATAACGCGATGGCGCCCACGCATATTCCTGCGATCACGGGCTTGGCATGACCAAAACGGGAACCCAACCACAAGATGGCAAACCCCCCTGGCACGCCAGCTAGTGACGACAGTCCCAGTGCGAGGCCGATATCCTCAGAGGGAATTTCGACAAACACGGCTATCCGCTCAACAAAAGTTGCATTGGCAGTATTACTGGCTTCGAAAAAACACAGTGCTGCCAATCCTGCCAGCGCCGGTAAAGTCAGCAAAAGACGCCATTCGCTGCTGCTGATAGACACTCCCTCTGCCTTGGCTGCGAGCGAGGGTAGGTAGCGGGTAAGCGGCAAGCCCAGTAAGCAAATCCCGCCCATCATTAAGTACAGCTCCTGAACGTTCATCGCGGGAAGAAAGCTCGGTAACATATACAGCGCCACCGCTCCCAATCCAAACTGCAAGGTCATGAAGGACCCGTAGCAGCGCTCAGAATTTTTCTCACGCGCATAGCTGCCCATGATTGCAGCATAGCAGGCACCGTCTCCCAATGAATTTAGGGCCCGCATAAAATAGAAGAGTGTGTGCTGATCGTAGACATAAGCACTCACAATGTTCGTGATCGCCGACAGTGCGATACCGGCAAATGCCAGCTTCCGCAACGGCAATCGGTGCATAAAAAGAGAACAGATCAGGGCAATGGTGACAGAGCCCATGGCTGCATATCCAGCCGTCAGCCCAGCCTGTGTGACAGTCATTCCGCCGAAATCTACCAGGATACCCGTGATCACCGGAGCCAGTAGCAGTGGCATAAGGCAGATACAACCCAGCACGCTAGTCCACCAGATACGGGCGGCGGGTATGATCGAATCACTCCCCACTAGCTATTAAGCCCTGGAGTGTGATGTAACAAATCGCCGTACAAATCGGGCCGACGATCACGAAACAGGCCCCACTCGTGTCGATACTGACGAACCCGCTCAAGGTCAAAGGATTGCACCAATACCGTTTCGCTGTGATCGTCAGCTCGCTGTTGTATTTCTCCCGTGTAGTCGCAGATAAATGAGTTGCCATAGAAGGTCATATCCAGGGACGAATCGGTTGTTGCAACCTCCCGGCCAATACGGTTTGAAACGACAACGGGAACCACGTTGGCCGCCGCGTGACCCTGCATAACCCTGCGCCAGTGGTCCCTGGAATCTAGCCCTGCATCACCCGGCTCACTGCCAATGGCCGTAGGGTAAAACAAAATTTCTGCGCCAAGCAGCGCCATACAGCGGGCAGCTTCCGGAAACCACTGGTCCCAGCAAACCGCGACACCTATTTTCGCGTAGCGCGTCTGCCAGACCTTGAATCCTGTATCGCCTGGAGTGAAGTAGGATTTTTCCTGATAACCAACCACATTGGGGATATGAGATTTTCGATACACACCCAACATACTGCCATCGGCATCGATGATGGCGATGGAATTGAAATAACATTGGCCTTCTTGCTCATACCAGCTTATCGGTATAACAACCTCAAGGCGTTTGGCGACTTCGGCCATTTCACGGAGCAGCTCGCTCTCTTGCCGGGAACTCGCCAGCCCTAGATGGGCCGCATTCTGCTCGATACAAAAATAAGGCGTTTCAAACAGTTCCTGCAGCAGGATAATCTGCGCTCCCCGCTCGGCGGCCTCTTCAACCAGTGCGATCGCTGTCGAGACGTTTTCCCCGCGATCCCAAGTACAGGCCATTTGCGTTGCAGCGACTGTGATTTCACTCATGGGAATCCCTCGACGTTGACTGAGTCTCTATTTAAAAGCCACCGGTGGTATTAATCAAACGCGAAGTATTACTCAAATTAATTAAAAAAATTAATACTTAAGGCACATTGACTCCTGCACTACCCAATCCCAGAAACTTTTGGCGGCTGGCCTGGATATTCGCTTGGGCTCGCCCACCAGATACCAGGTTTGATTGCTTTTAAGATTGTTAGTGAAAGGCTTCACCAAAGTTCCTGTCGACAGATAGTGCTCCGCCAGAGCCAGACTTGCCAATGCAACTCCCTGACCCGAAAGCGCGGCATCGAGCATAAGCCCCGGATCGCTAAAATTCACTCCGCTAACAGGTGCAGGGCGATCCAGCCCGGTTTCATTAAACCAGGTGTTCCAACCGTCCCAACGCTCATCGTGCAGCAAGTCTGCCTCGAGCAGCTTGGCAGGGTCTTTAAAGGAATCAAACTTAGCGGCATACGCCACTGTACAAACAGGGCTGACGGTGTCTTTACAGAGTATTTCTACGCTATATCCCGGCCAACTACCCTCGCCATACCACACGGCGCAGTCGGCTTCCGAGTGATCGAAGTCAGTGGCATCTTCCGTGGTGTGTATCCACGGGTCCAGCTCCGGGCATTGTGCTTTTAAAGCCGGTAGCCGATGCAACAACCAGTGGCGGGCCCAGGCGGGAGGGCAGTTAAAGACCACGGAACCTGGCTTAGTGTAGAAGTCGAGACGGTTTATACCGCTTCCTAGCGTGTTCAGTGTGCGCACGGTCGTTTCCAAAAGATCGGCACCGGCATCCGTCAGCTCAACTGTGCGACCCAAACGCCGAAACACGTCCTGACCCAGCAGTTCTTCCAACGATCGTATCTGATGACTGACCGCAGACTGGGTTTTGTTCAGTTCTTCGGCAGCTCTGGAGAAGCTCTTGAGCCTGGCGGCGGATTCAAAACCGACCAATGCCTGCATGGAAGGCAGGCGACCAAATCGTCTACTCATCGAAATTCCTCATACTTAGGAGAAAAATAATTCGTTTGAGTGAGTCTGCGACCTGATTTAGGCTTCGGTCAATGAATTTTCATTAAATATTTTAATATCGAACCTAGAGATACTTTAGCCACAGGAGACGATCACGATGAACAACACATCGCTTTATATGCCAGCCGAATGGGAAGCACACGACCGCTGCTGGATGGCCTGGCCCTGTCGTGAAGGCCTGTGGTCTAACCTGCCTGAGGTGAGTCAGACGTACGCGGACGTCGCTCATGCTATCCGCGAATTTGAGCCGGTGACCATGTTGGTGCCAGCGCGGTTAATGGTGCAGGCCAGAAATGCTCTGGGCTCGGATATCGAAATACTTGAGTTGCCTATCGACGATTCCTGGGCCCGAGACAGCGGACCCACCTTTGTTGTCGATGATCACGGTGGAATAGCTGGTGTGGCTTATACCTTCAATGCCTGGGGGGAGAAATACCAGCCCTATAAAGAAGACGCGCAAATGGCACGGCGAATTTTGGATCATCTGGGGATTGAGTGTATTGCATCGGAGTTGGTGGCAGAAGGTGGTGGCATATGCAGCGATGGTCAGGGCACTATTTTGACGACAGACACCTGCTTTCCCAATGCGAATCGCAACCCCGACTGGAGCAAGCAGCAGATCGAAGACGAACTGCTTAGTACTCTTGGGGCCCGCAAGGTTATTTGGCTACCGGGAGATCCCGATGATGATGAAACAGACGGACACGTAGACGGGCTTGCCAGTTTTGCGCGCCCGGGCGTTATTTTACTGGAGTCGACTTCAGAGAAATCGGGTCACCGCGCCGATTTTTATCGCACTGCGAGGGAGATACTGGAATCCGAAGCCGATGCCAACGGCAGACCATTCGAGCTGATAGAAATACCTGAGGCCCTGGATGCCACCGCCTGTGGTGACAAGTTCTGCCGCTCTTATGTCAACTTCTATATTGCCAACGATGCCGTCATTGCACCGTCCTACGGTATCGCCGCTGACGATGCAGTCCGTGAGTGCCTGCAGGGCGCTTTTCCGGATCGCACTATAAAACAAGTGCGTATTGACGCGGTCGCCGAAGGTGGCGGCGGTATTCACTGCATTACTCAACAGCAGCCTAATACGAAGATTAGCTAATATAGGCGCACTCTACTGACGACATACATGGGCCAAATCGCTGTGGTACTCTCAACGGTGACCTTCAATCGGAATATTTGTCGATAGGAGACGCTACTGCGCTTGTTAAAAATTCAATAGGCCAAAAGGTTGATACGGAGAAATTGTCAGTGAGTGATGTATTGTTGCGGGCGAGTTGTGAATTGTCCTTTGAAGTGGTCATTCCAACACCTATGGTATTTATGCTGCGACCCCGCAGCAGCCCTACGCAGTGGGTAGCGGCGGAGGAATATCATTTATCGCCTTCTCTGCGAGTCGTTGAATTCGCCGATGGCTTCGGCAACCTTTGCCAACGCCTGGTGGCGCCGGTCGGCGATTTTCACATTAGAACATCGGCTGAGGTGCAAGTATCAGAAGCACTCCCGGTCACGGGCAATCCCGGATTTGTAGAGGTGCCTGCGCTACCCGAAGAAGTGTTGAGGTTCTTATTGCCCAGTCGATATTGCGAATCAGATCGTTTCGGAAACATGGCAATGGAAATCGTTGCCGACGCCCCACTGGGTTACGCCCAGGTGCAAGCACTGACAAACTGGGTACGTGAGAACATTCGTTTCGAGCCGCTGAGCAGCACCTATCCTGTTTCTGCCACTGAAGTTAATGGCAGAGGGGAAGGAGTTTGTCGCGACTTGTCCCATGTGACCATCGCTCTTTGTCGTGCGCTGTGTATCCCAGCCCGTTTAGTGGTGGGCTACCTCTATCAGCTGGAACCGATGGACTCGCACGCTTGGTTTGAGGCCTATGTGGGAGGGCAATGGCACACATTCGACCCCGTATTTAATGATGGCCTGGGTCTTCGTATTGCGGTTGCCCATGGGAGAGACGCGGCCGATGTGGCGGTATACAACCAATACGGGCCGCTGTTACTTCCAAAAGATATGCGGGTATCCGTAGACAAACTCATTAGAGAAAAATGAGGGTTACTTTCTTGATCTTTTATACCGAGAAATTCATATTCCACTCGCCTACCAATAAGATGTTCCTTCAGTTCATAAAACCTGCTAAGTTGCCGGCTATACAGGGCAGTTAGCCCCTAGAGAAAGAAACCTTTTATGACATATTGTGTTGCTATTGCTACCGACGATGGACTTGTTTTTTGCTCCGACTCCAGAACCAATGCCGGGGCGGATATGCTATCCACCTACAGCAAAATGCACGTCTATGAACTTCAGGCAGACCGCATCATTGTGCTGCTGAGCTCGGGTAATCTAGCGACCACTCAGGCGGTCATACATCAACTTGACGCCGATATAGAGTCAGAATCCGATACTTCGCTGTATACCTGCAAAAAGATGACCGACGTGGCCAAATACGTGGGGCGAGTAAGCAGAGAACAGCAAGAGAACGCCGACGACTCCACCGGCAACTCCGATATCAATGTGTCCGCCTCTTTCATAGTCGGCGGCCAGATAGAAGGCTGCGATCCAGCTCTTTCTTTAATCTATTCCGTTGGAAACTACATCTCGGTTTCTGAAGAAACACCGTATTTGCAAATTGGGGAGAGCAAGTATGGCAAGCCCATTCTAGATCGTATTATCCACTCCAATACCAGTCTGGATGATGCCGCGCGCTGCGCATTGGTATCCATGGATTCCACGATTCGAGCCAATGCCACTGTGGGGCCACCCATTGAAGTGCTGGTCTATGAAAAAAACTCCCTGGAAAGCGACCATTACATTAAGTTGTCCGCGGAGGATCCCTATCTTCTGCAGCTTCACAAGGATTGGAACGATGCGCTGAACACCGCCTTCAAAGAACTGCCGACCTTTGATTGGGAGAGACGATCAGTACCCACCACATTGCGCGCCATTGCAGGGAGCGCCGAGACTAAACTCGATCGACAGTGAGTTTGGCGATGGTCTGTTTTATAAAGTTCATTTTGGCCATCACCGTATCGTTCAAGAAAAAGGGATAAGGATCTCTTACCCCTAGGCTGCGATTTATCTCATTGAGAGCGACCACTAGATTACCCCACTGTTCCAGTGATTCTACCCACTCGCCGTCCCCGGTCTGCGCCTTAAAAAGGCCGTAGGCTGTCGCAGTTTCCAATGCGTCGTGAATGTGAAGAACATGTGCAAAGCACTCGGCCCAGTCCTCCATAGGATGGCTGCTGGCATAAGCACTTATAAAGTTAAGGCCCCAGTTACTGACTGGCCCATTTTCATAATAACGGCTTAAAGCCTGCCCATAGGGCGCGCGCTGGTCTCCGAAAAGCCTTGAGAATTCCACGCCGTCACCGATCAACTGCTCAAAAAAGTAATGTCCGGACTCATGCCTGAAGTGGCCCAGTAGAGTCCGCTGGCGCTCTCCCGCCCACTCTCTTTGCTGTACACGCTTTACCTCATCAGCTTCCATTAGATTAATCGTGATCAGGCCATTTTCGTGGCCCGTGCTGACAAACTCCTCCAGTACATCGGGATGGCTGCGTTGGTCCTCCATAAAATCAAAACGCATGGGGCCGGAACTGTTGTTGTTGCCTTTGCCAACTTGCAGGCCTAAAGCGGCAAGTCCGGCTATCATACGTCTTTTAGCATCTTCCAGACGCTGCCAGCGCAGCAGGTTCTCGGGGCGTTCGACAATGGGAATCGTTCGGTTAAGTTCACAGGTGCTGCATAGCAAATGAGGGCCTGACTGACCTGTTAGCGGCACTAGACCATTGCAAACCTGATAGTTTTTCCGGTTGGCGCAAAGCTGATATTCGATCCCGCGATCATCCCGCAGAACGCCATCTGCCGCGGTCTGGACACAGTGCATTTCCAGGGTCTTTGGGTCAAAACCCAGAGTTCTATTGCAGTTGAAGCAATGCGTGTTGTTGCAGAAAACACCCTGTCCGCAGCTACAATGTAATGGCCGCATGACTATCGTCCCGGACTAAACCAGGTTTCGTCTATTATCTGATGAACGCTCTGAAGCTCCAACTGAATGTCATCGAGGAACTCATGAAGCGCCTCGCCTAACAGCGCGTTGCGTGCCCCTTTGCCCCCGCCACGTTTCACTTTGCGCAGTATTTTATCGACGACTTTGAGAGCAGGCTCGCTGGCGGGCAGCAATTTCATACTCGCCTCCAACTCTAACAAGCTGTGAACCAGGGCGCGTGGGAAATCTTGATCGCGGAGCAGGAAATCGACTACGTCCGCGGGATTCACGCTCGAACGCACACTAACCCGATACATTTGATACGCACTCAACGATTGGAGCATATTCATCCACAGTACGTTCTTAAAAGGTAGGAGCTCTTCTTTATCCATCATTAGATCAGCAGTACCAACATCGATGATACGAGTGGTCATGTCCGCACGTTCCAGCATTCTCCCCATACGCAAGAATTGATAGGCAGAGTTGTGGCTCATATTACCCGATAGCATGCCGGTATTCTGCTGGCAGGCTTTGATAATATTGTTGAGCGTAGAATGCCGTGATCCTCTGGGTAAACCTTTGCTCGAGCGCCGGGCAACGCTGAGATACAGGCTGTTGATCTGCTCCCAGGCTTCACGAGGCAAAACTTCACGTGTAGTACGCATATTTTCGCGCGCAGCCGTCAGTGAGCTGATTAGAGATGAACCATTATTTCTGTCACCAAAGACATAGCGAATAACGTTGTCCTCAGTAGTCGCTTTTGACGACCGTGCAAAGCCTTCCTTCGCACTGAGAACTTCCAATATCGTTCCCCAACCTGGCTGTAAAGTTCTTGGCAGGTCCATAATAGAATGGTGACGCGTAAGGATAAGGCGCGCGGTATCCTCGGTACGCTCCATATAGCGTGCCAGCCAGTATGTTCTTTCCGCTACTCTTGACAGCATCAGTCAGCATCCATATCTACGACCCAGGTGTCTTTGCTTCCACCACCTTGAGAAGAATTAACAACTAGCGAGCCTTTGCGAAGTGCAACTCGGGTGAGACCACCTGCCGTGACGTAGCTGGATTTACCCTGCAAGATAAAGGGGCGCAAATCAAGATGCCGCGGCTCAATTGTATTACCGCATAAAGTCGCAGCCGTAGAGAGCGCCAGTGTGGGTTGAGCCATATAATTTCTCGGATTATCTTTAATCAAGGCCGCGAATTCTTTCAGTTCTTTTTTGGTAGCGGCGGGTCCTATTAGCATACCGTACCCGCCGGATTCATTGGCCGGTTTCACCACCATCTTATCCAGATTGGCTAACACATGTTTGCGGTGCTGGTCGTTGACACACAAAAACGAGGGCACATTTGGAATGAGAGGATCTTGATCCAGGTAGTATTTAATAATTGCCGGTACATAAGTGTAAATAATTTTGTCGTCTGCCACACCCGACCCCGGAGCGTTGGCGATACCAACATTACCCTTGCGCCAAGCACGGAACAATCCCGGCGTACCGAGCATAGAGCTGGGCTCAAATACCTCCGGATCCATAAAACCATCATTAACACGACGATAGATCACGTCGACTCTTTCAAGGCCACGAATCGTTCGCATGTAGACCTTGTGGTCACTTCCCACTACAAGGTCTGAGCCCTGTACCAACTCGGCACC
>JBLGAR010000010.1:0-54251 GCA_047612385.1 Cryomorphaceae bacterium
CTGCAAAAGCACTTCACCGTGATCAGGTTTTGGCATAGGAACTTCGCAGTAAAGAAGCTTGTCGTAAGCGCCATTCCCGGTGGTCAGTACCGCCCACATGGTGTGATCACCATCCCGGATACAAAACCTATCATCTGTCGTCATCGCATTGGCCCTTGCTTGAATCTCGACAAGATAACATCTGCGGCTGATAGCGGCCTATCACCTGGGAAAACCTCACTCAAAATATTACCGTCAGAGTTGACTGTTTTAGCCCTGCCCTACATAATCTACCTAAAATAACCAAGGGAGACACCCAGTGACAGCACCGACAGCAAACGATACTAGAGCGCTGAAAGATATGCCTTTGTTTGATACGCAAACTCTGAAATGCCCGTATCACTACGATAAGACTCTGAGAGAAACCGCAGCGGTTCACCAAGATCCGGATTCAGGCGTCTATGTGGTATCCACCTACGATCTGGTGCGCGAAGTGCATAAGAATCCCGTGGCATTTTCTAATGAGTTCACGCTGGCCCTGGGCTCTGTGTCCAAGCTTCATGAGGATGTGGTCGAGGCTATGGCTAAGACCTATAATCTAGGCAAAGGCACCCTCCTGACCATTGACCCGCCAGCACACAAGGGCTATCGCGATGCCGTAAAGGATTTTTTCCTGGCGCCCAATGTGGCCCAATACCGTCCCTGGACCGAGGAGCTGGCACAAAAGTTAACCGCAGATCTTCCCAGAGGGACAGGGTTTGACTTTATAGAGCACTTTAGCCGGCCACTGCCCCTATCAGTCATCATGCATGTGCTCGGCATTCCCCTGGATATGCTTGAAAAGACGTTTAAGTGGACCGTGGACAATGTCACTGTCTTGTCAGGAGTAGCCGATACGGCCACCCTGGTTGCCGCACAGGCCGGTATCAAAGAAGAGTACGATTGGTTTGTTTCAGCACTGGATGAGCGGCGCGCGCAGCCCAGGGAAGATTTGCTCAACCTGGTGGCTCATGCCACCTATGAAGGTCGGCCACTGACTATTGAAGAACAGCTTTCCTACTGCACCCAGTTCCTGGTGGCGGGCAACGAAACCACTACCGCCACTCTGGCCGAGGGAATGCGCCAGCTGTGTCTGAATCCGGATCAGCAGGAAAAGGTACGAAATGACCGCTCCTTAATCCCAAACCTGGTCGAGGAATGTCTGAGAGTGGCCTCGCCAACGTCCAGTATGTGGCGGGTATCAACGGAAGATTACACCTTGGGTGGAACAAGCATCCCCTCTGGCAGCGCGGTACTTCTGAAATATTTCTCCTCCAACCACGACGAGAAAATGTTCGACCTGCCGATGGAGTTTGATGTCACTCGCGAAAAAGCCAAGCGCCATGTTGCCTTCGGTTTTGGTACCCACGTATGTATCGGACAGCATCTGTCAAAACTGGAAATGATCATCGCGTGGGAGCAGCTGTTCGAGAACAGCACCCATTTCCGTCTTGACTGCCCACCGGAGAGCCTAGACTATATGCCCAACATTTTGTTGCGCGGGCTGGAGGAACTCCAGGTCATTATTGACTAAGGGAAATGCATGACCGGGAAAATAAAGTGGGGATTTCTAGGTACCAGCTTTATTTCCCAGGTTATGGCCGACGCCATAATTAACGAAGGCCAGTCCACGCTGCACAGCGTAGCGGGCCGCTCGCCAGAAACTCTTCAGGAGTTTGCCAGCAAGAACAATTTTGCAAACACTTTCCATGACTTTGATGCTCTGATCAAAGACCCACACGTCGATGTCATTTACATCGCCCTACCCAATCACATCCACCACGAGTACGTTTGCAAAGCAGCCAACGCCGGCAAAGCTATCTTGTGCGAGAAGTCTTTGTCTATCGACATGGAGAAAACCGGTGTAGCCTTGGAGGCTGTTGCCAAGAACAAGGTCTTCTTCCTGGAAGGTCTCATGTACTTAGTGCACCCCCTCGCGGCAAGCATCCAAAGTGTTATCAAAGCGGGAACTCTCGGCGACATCCAGTTTGTGCACGGCGACTACTGCGCCGCTATTAGCGAGTTTGTAAACCCAAGCAGTATGGGTGTGCTTTATAACCTGGGCTGCTATCCCGTCTCTCTTATGCACCTGGTGTTACAAACCGCTTATGGCGATGAAGTATTCGAACAAGTCACCGTAAAAGCCACTGGCCGGCGCGGTGGTGATGGAAATATCTGCGACTCCTCGGCCACGTTTCAGTTTGCCAACGGCGTGCAAGCAAGCATGCACACAGCGGAGAACTATGGATTACATTCGGCTTTCAAAGTACTGGGAAGTGCGGGCTCTTTAGCGCTGGTCAGTAACCCCTGGCTTCCCAAGGCAAATGACAATGCGTTTCGCCTGACGCCCTACGAGGGCGACAGCGAGTTGATCGAAGTGCCCGCCGCTGGGGACGGCTTTCACTATCAGGTTGGGTTGGTTCGAGAAACACTGGAAAGCAACGTGACTGACGTTCGGCGCCCAGCTGCACGACCGCATGACTCTCGCGCCGTAATGGCGCTGCTGACGGCATGGGAGCGCGCTGCTACTCACTAACCCGATAGCTTATCCATCCATCGAAGGAAGCGCAGGAACTTCAATATTGGTTTGTCTCCTGTCTTTGGGGCGCAATGTGTGCATAAATACAGCGTCGATTTCACTCTCAGGTATCCTTCAGATTGAGCAACACAAAAGTCGCAGTCATTGGCGCCGGACCCAGCGGGCTCGCCGCCTGCAAGACACTCCGCGAATTCGGTTTGGATTATGAATGCCTAGAAGCGGGTGAAGAGCTCGGTGGCATTTGGAACGTAGAAAAAGGCAGCGGCGGCTATCGATCGCTACAGACCAACACCTCCACCGGCGGCATGGCGTATTCAGACTTTCCCTTCCTGGATGATGACCCTGTTTATCCCAATGCTCAGCAGATGTTGAGCTATTTCAATCGCTACGTTGACCATTTCCAGTTGCGTGGCAGCATTCGCTTTTCAACCCGGGTTATTCGTGCGATACCCCTCGCAGAAAGTGGCTGGCGTCTCGAACTCGATGATGGGCAAATCAAGGAATATACCAGCGTCGTCGTCGCCACCGGCCAGTACACTTGCCCAAGACTTCCCCATAAGGCAACGCCCGGGGAATTTGACGGCGTACACATGCACGTCGCCGATTATCTGGATGTAAAAACTCCGCATGATCTGCGCAAAAAACGTGTGATTGTAGTCGGCCTTGGCAGTAGCGCGGCCGAACTGGCCGCAGAATTGTGCAATCCGGAGGCGTCTGACGGTCGCTCCAGCCAGGTGATTTTATCCGCACGATCTGGCCGTTGGGTGCTGCCAAAAATGGTGGATGGCGTGCCATTGGATTCACGCTCGCCACACTCATCTGAGCCACTGCCGACTCTGATGCGAGCGCTGCCAGGCGAAACGGGTACCTGGCTCGCAAGACGGGCATTTGCCAAGGTATTGCGTGCACGATCTGCAAAGTTGGGCGGCCCTGAAGCCTTAGGGCTACCCACTCCCACGATACAACCCTGGGAGGACCGCCCCACAATGTCGATTGACTTTATTCCAGCGCTGCAACGTGGCCGAATTGATGTCCGCCCAGGCATTGAACGTTTCGCCGGTTCTACCGTGCACTTCACCGATGGAACTCATACCCAGGCAGATGCCATTCTCTATGCAACCGGGTATCAACTGAGCTTTCCAATTTTTGATCGCCAGAGCCTGGGCAGTGACGCACCGGAGCTGGCGCTCTATCAGCAAATATCCCACCCGGTTCACGATCAGTTGTTTTTTATTGGCTGCTGTCGTGTCATGTGCGCTTTGTGGCCAGTGGCCGAGCAACAAAGCCGCTGGATCGCCAAATTACTCACCGGAAGTTTCAAACTGCCAGAAAGCAAAATTAGACAAAAACACGCTATCGCGCTGGCAAAATCACTGCCGCTAATGTGCAATTTTTATGTGGAAAAGCTTAGGCGTGAGGCTGGAGTTTTGTAACGCGTGGGCCTGTTAAGGCACACGCTGGACACCCATCCGATGGTGACCACTTCCTCCCGGTGCTATGCTGCACGGCAACACTCCTTAGCAAAAATAGAGACTCAATATTGGCAACTCGCGAACACTGGCTACTAAAACTCGTTCCAAATCTTCGCTATGGAAGACTGTTGGTCGGCATTGCTATCGCACTCCTTCTGCTCGTGCTGTTCAATTTAGGCGTTGGAGAAAACTCCAGTGATACCGTCCCCGTCATATTTTTCAGCCTGATCATTGCCTATATTGTTCCGATGTTCAGTTTTATCACCGAAAAATCCCAGCAAGCACTGCACGATTTGCATCCCGTTCTCGACCTGAGTACGGCCGATTACGAAATGGCGCAGGCAAAATTAAGCTCGGCGGGTTTGCGAGCAACCACTTTGCAATTATTGGGCGGAGTTAGCTTCGCACTGGTTCATATTAGCTATATTGCTGGCTCTGTTTCTGCGGCCCTGAGCCATACTCTTGGAAGTATCCAAGGCCTGGCTACAACGTTAGGGGCAATATTAGTATGGCTGGTGATGACCAGTGTTATGTCCATGCTCATCCAGCAAGCCGCTCTGTTCGCTCGCCTGGGCGCCAATCATGTTCAGATTTCACTTTTGAACACTCGCAAGTTGTTACCCTTTGCCCGAGTTTCTATTAGCAACAGTCTTGCCGTGATTGGCGCCTTGGCACTGTTTCCTCTAATAAGTATTGAAAGTGGGCTTAATTCGGCTGAGAGCTTGCCCGGGGCTATTGCGACTCTAATACCACTGATCGTCATATTTACTATGCCCGTGTGGCCACTGCACAAACGCCTGGCTAGCATGAAAGAACAAGAGATAGCTGATCTTAGTAAACAGATAGAGGAATATACCGGCACGGAGAAGAACATTGCCAGCAATCCGCAATTGCTAGAGAAAATTGTACCTTTGATCAATTATCGACGAGAAATTTCCGAGGTTTCCACCTGGCCCTTTGATGCTGGGGTGGTCACTCGATTGTCGTTTTACCTCATCATCCCTCCCATCACCTGGGCAGGCGCCGCCGTCATTGAAAACCTGGTGGACTCGGTCATCTGAAATAACTACTGGCCCCACATTTAGAAAACGGCTTACACTCCCCGCACTTCGAAATTCGTAAAAGGCAACACTATGACTGACGTCTACACACCACCGAAGGTCTGGACCTGGGACACAGAAAGTGGCGGCAAATTCGCCAATATCAACCGACCCGTGGCTGGAGCCACCCACGAAAAAGAACTGCCGGTCGGGAAACATCCCCTGCAGCTGCATTCTCTGGCAACGCCCAACGGCGTCAAAGTGACCGTTATGCTGGAGGAGTTACTGGCCCTGGGGAAAACAGGAGCAGAGTACGATGCTTATTTGATCAACATCCAGGAAGGCGATCAGTTTAGCAGCGGCTTTGTGGCGATCAATCCAAATTCGAAAATCCCGGCGATGGTAGACACAACCACCGCTCCACCTACGCGCATTTTTGAATCGGGCGCTATCTTGGTTTATCTGGCCGAAAAGTTCGATGCGTTTTTACCCACGGAGCCGTCAGCGCGGGCTGAATGCATGTCATGGCTGTTCTGGCAGATGGGTAGCGTCCCCTATTTAGGCGGAGGCTTTGGACACTTCTACGCCTACGCGCCTGAGAAATGGGAGTACCCGATTAATCGCTACACGATGGAAGTTAAGCGCCAGCTTGATGTCTTGAACCAAAATCTCGAATCCCGACACTACCTATGTGGCGATGAATACACCATCGCCGACATGGCGAACTATGCCTGGTACGGCATGTTGGTGATTGGCAAACTGTACGAGGGTCAGGAATTTCTGGATACCGCCTCTTACACTCACGTGGCTCGTTGGGCTACTGAAATTCACAACCGCCCCGCGGTCAAGCGCGGCCGGCGGGTGAATAGAGCCTGGGGAGAAGAAGCGGGCCAGATGGCTGAGCGACACGATGCCAGCGATTTTGATTGAATCCGGAACCGCCCATAGCAGGAGCGCGGTGATGCGCTATCTTGGCTACTGTACCCTCTATTGCCTGACCCTGTTCAGTTCTGGAGCCGGATCAGCGGGTTTTGGCACTGTCGTTCCCATTTCTGCTGAGCTGGCCAGCGCTATGACGGGCAGCCTGTTTCCTGTTGCACTGGATCTTGAACCGACCCGTGTCTTTCTCACACAACCACAGCTGGTGTTCCTGGACCAGAAGCGGATCGGTTTGACCACTCGATTTCAAATTTACGACCACCGGCCCGAGCAAGGCATCGCCGCGAGTGAAACGGGGCAGGTATCCGTTTCCGGGGCACTCGATTATGACATTCAAAACCGCCTGATTGTGCTGCACCAACCCAAGTTGGAAAAGCTTGAGTTTGATCGGAAGAACAAAGCCTCGGAGCACTTTCAGGCAATGATCAAACATGCTTGGTCAACGCAGATAAGCGATCCCATCAGATCTCAGATACCCCCGCACCCCTACCTGTCTCCCTTCCAAGACTACCTGCAAGATCTTACCTACGATGGAAAAAGTATTTATCTGCAGATGAGCCTGGACGCTCCTCCCTAGTATCGTTTCAGGGCACACCCGATGAACTCAATCCGCGTATTGACATAGATAGTGCCGAAAGTTAGACTTCACCCTTAACGATTATTGCTTGTCCAATCCACATCGCACCCAAGGTACCGAAGCCAAACATGAAAAAAACACCTATCGCCATCGGAATAGTCCTGCTGGTTTTACTCGTGGTTTATCTTCAGCGAGGCAACATCGTACAAAAAGTCCTGCCGACAGCGATAGAGGCGGCGATGAACGCTGACACCATCGCCGAACTAGGAGATGGTTTACATGTAGCGTTGTGCGGAGCAGGTGGCCCGCTGCCTGATCCTAAGCGAAGCGGTGCTTGTGTAGCCGTTGTGGCTGGCGGCAAACTGTTTGTTGTGGATGCGGGAACCAATGGTTCACGAAATCTCACCAGAATGCAGCTGCCCCAGGGCAATATCGAAGCGGTGTTCCTAACCCACTTTCACTCCGACCATATCGATGGCTTGGGCGAAATGGCGATGACGCGCTGGGTGCAGGCTAATAGCACTTCTCCAATGCCTGTCTACGGCCCCGAAGGCGTGACCGATGTTGTCGATGGATTTAACAAAGCTTATGCCTACGACGCAATCTATCGCCACGATCATCACGGCGACAACGTGGCGGACTTAAGTGGCACGGGTATGTCAGCCGTGCAGTTTTCAATTCCCACCGATGGGGAATTGCTCACCATTTACGATCAAGATGGGGTGACCGTCCAAATGCTGGCGGTAGATCATTATCCGGTTGCTCCAGCGGTTGGATACTTGTTCAGCTACGCCGGTCGCACGGCGCTGATATCCGGTGATACCGACTACTCTCCCAACCTGGAAAAACACGCGAAGGGCGTGGACCTGTTGGTACACGAAGCCCTTTCGCCAGAGCTTGTCATGTTGATGAATGACGCCGCCGAGAAAACAGGCAACCCAGTCATGGCCAAGATTACTTTCGACATTCTGGATTATCACGCCAGCCCTGTTGAGGCTGCGGAAACCGCGCGCAACGCCGGCGTTGGTCATTTGCTGTACTACCACATCGTACCTGTTCTGGTACTGCCAGGAATGGAAGCGGCCTGGTTAGAGGGCGTAGATGCCGTTTTTAGCGACTACACCTTGGGAGAAGACGGAACAACATTTTCCCTGCCCGCCAACTCCAAGGAAATTATCAAGCTTAGACAGGGGTTGTAGTCCTTATAGAAGCTCCTTAGCTAACAGTTCCAGCGCTTCGGGTTGAGAGGTGGCGATATTCATCATGTTAACCTCGCCGCGATCCCCCGCCGCTTTCCAAGCCTGTAAGCGCTCCCGAATTTTTTCTTCCGGGCCAATCAAATTCACCGCGTCTACCAGCGCATCGGGTACTGCAGCTATCGCTTCTTGCTGACGTCCGGCTAGATATAAATCCTGAATCTTGTGCGCTTCTTCTTCAAAACCCAATCGCGATACATAGTCGGTGTAGAAGTTTTTATTTTTGGCACCCATGCCACCGATATACAGCCCAAGGCCGCTCTTAACTCTGGGGGCAAGCTCATCGTAATCGCCGATGGAGCAGGCAATGTTCGGTGCCACCACAAAGTCGGAGCGCTTCTTGCCCGGAGAGCGCGCAAACCCGATGTCGAAATGGGGTTTAAGCACTTCGTCATATTTGTCGGGGTCTAACATGGCCGGGAACACACCGTCAGCGCACTCGGCGGCACAAGCCAGACCATTGGGGCTAATGGATGCCGTGTAAATCGGCAGATCAGGATCGCCGTGCAGAATACTTTTCAATGGCTTCCCGAGGCCGGTACTTCCCGGACCTTTGTTCGGTATCTGATAAAACTCCCCGTCAAATTCCAGTGGCGCTTCACGCTTGAGAATTTGACGAATGATGGCGATGTATTCCCGGGTACGCGTCAGCGGCTTACCGTAAATTTGTCCGTGCCAACCCTCAGCCACCTGAGGGCCCGAAGGTCCCAGCCCTAGAATAAACCGACCTCCGGACAGATGATCCAGCGTCATTGCTGTCATGGCAGTAGCTGCGGGCGTGCGGGCCGGCATTTGCATAATGGCTGTGCCCACATGAATTTTTTCGGTCTGCGCAAGAATCCAGGAAGCAGTAGACACCGCATCGTTACCGTAAGCCTCAGCCGTCCACACCGCATGAAAACCCAGGTTTTCAGCGTGCTTTATCAACTCCATATTCAGGCTAGCGCGTTTGCCAAAGGCCATTTGGGTAAAAGCCAGTTTCATAGGGAAACCTAATAGTAGTGAATTAGTATACGAGCTAAGAATATACACACTGCAGGCAAAGCAGGCGATAAAAACCATTGTATTGGCAGTGAAAGCGCCACTAACATACAGGACCGCCCCATTTAACTCATGCAATTGAACCCACACAGAGTAAAACCCAATGTATCAAGGTATCTACGGCCTCTATGGCATGGAATTGAGTATGTTCAGCCGCAAGCTCGAAGCTCAGCTGCGCTTTCAAAACATCCCTCACGAGTGGCGCTTCAAAACAGACGCGCGCAGCAAGGAAATAGAAGCGCGCTGTGGCACCCACTTCATCCCCGCGCTAGTGACGCCCGACAATTGGGTCATTCACGATACGATCGCTCTCGGCCCCTTTCTTAACAGCCGGTTCGACGAGGCGGCTGTGATTCCCTCTGGCCCTATACAGCGCGCTTGTTGCTTTGTACTAGAGGATATCTTCAATCACTGGCTGGGCCGAGTCGCCGTGCATACGCGCTGGTGTTACCCCGAGAATGTCGCCTGGGTAGGACCTCGATTTGGCGCCAATGGCACGCTTGACCGATCGATCGATGTACCTTTTAGCGATGAAGAACTGCTCCAGTTAGCTCCGATAGGAGAAGCAATGCGCGACGGCTTTGGGCTACCTGTGTGCAACAACACTGGCGTGGGCCCTGAACAATCTGAATCAGTGAAGGCTGATTTTACTGACATGCTCAGTGTTCTTAGCCAACATTTTGCCACCAACAATTTTCTGCTGGGACCTCGGCCGTGCCTGGCCGACTTCGCATTGGCCGGAGCCTGTAAAGCGCATTTCGTGACTGACCCCACACCCGTCAGCTGGCTGGGCGATCACAAGGACATGTTATTCGCCTACACAGACCGGGTGTTTAACGCAGACGCTGAGGACGCTCAGTGGATGGGCAATGATGCGCTTCCAGAATCACTGAGAAGTATTTTCGATTATGCGCAGAAGACTTACTTTGTGTTTGCGCCGGCGAGCATCAGCGCCGGTCTGCGCGGAGAAAAATACTACGAGTATGATTACGGCTATGGCCCTACCAGAGCGCGCTCTCAGAAGCGTCTGGAGAAAGCGCGCCTGCACGTCGGGAACGAAATATCACGCCTGGGCGAGCCGGCCGTTGATTCTTTTAAATCTGCCTTTGCACAGTACAGTTTTCCTCATTTCTATTTGGCAGAATCGCTAGTATAAGACCGACTAAAGTTAGGCACTGAGATCAGTCGGTCTCCCACAAAGGATCCCAGATAGACTCGCTCACCCTGGGGGACCGCAACCGTTGCAGCTCCCATGGGAGCACCCGCGTGTGCAAAAACAACCTGCGTTTCCATGCTCTCGGGGTCGATAGCAACAACCTCGAACGAGGCCGCACAAGGTTTTTCCTGATGTTCGAAACACGATAGCATTTCTGGAATACCGTCGGTGTGAATCACAACCCACAGCCGGCCATCGGTCCCCCAGGCGCTGTTGTCTGCCCCGTGACTAAGTGTTGCCACAGCCACGGTCTCGCCTGTTTCGGCGTTCACTTTCCACACCTCTTTTTCCATGTACATATTGGCGTAAACAAATTGGCCGTCCGCTGAAACCTCTAAACCATTGGGCTGCGCTGCATCCGTACCCGGAAGAATTCTCAACCCGGTTTTCTTGTTCCACCGCCACAGGTCGCCTGTGCTGATTCCGAGAATACTTTTAAACATCTCCAGATCACCGCCGCGGTGAAACATTCGAGTGAACAACAGGTCACCATTGGCTAGGCCCACCACATCGTTCATAAAGGTTTCTTCCGCCGCCAACACACAGCCGCGCCAGGTCAACGCATATTCCTGCGACTCGCGCGTCAACTCAAACATCTCGACCGATTCGCGGCCACCGTGGTTAACGACAAGATATCGCCAGCGGCCGTCATCCAACTGCCCTAAATGCGTTCCATGAGGCCCGAAGTTATCCAAGGCCGGTGGCGCACAGTCTGCGTCGCCCCAGTTGGCCCCCTCTGTGCTGACCACCCCAGATACAGGAGGAAATTGCTCAGCAAAAGTCTCTGTTTCAATATTGAAAACCGAAAGACTGCCCTGACCCTGATCCATTCCTCCAAAATGAGACAGTAGCAAATGTTTTCCGTCATCTAATGCCGCTATGTCCTCCGGCGTTTGCATTCCACACACAGGTTTGATGTCACCGACTGCCTCGCAGCCGGTTATCGTTGGAAGATCTGCACCACAGGCAAGCAACAACACGCAGCTTGGGACCAGCAAAAGCAGTTTTTTCATTATGGATTCTCTCGAATTCAGCACAGACTATTGACCGGCGGAGCTTATCACAGGCTTGTACCAGATCGGCGAAGACCAGGCTCGCTCCTGCACCACAGGCCTGTGCTCGGCGGCACAACAACCCTCGAGACCATCTCCTATCGTTTCAGGATTGGCACAATCCACAGCATTTGCGGCGCAGATTCGCTGACTCCATCGACAGGTGGGGTTTTCGATAACGCGAGAGTAATAAAAAGCGGATTCATTGGGGTTAAAGTCTTCATCCTTCCAGACTCTGCACAGATCTGCATGACCCGGCCCGCTAGTTTGACAAGTGTTGATATCGACACTCGCACCATTGTTAGCATCTCCTGCCACATCTATTACCTGCTCGCGCTGCTCACCAGAGGCATCTATCCAGCCCTTAATAATTTGCACCCGCTGCAAAGCGGTACCTCGATTAGCAGCAGTACCGGCATCCGCAGCCGCAAACACTGCAAAACTTGGCCCTGCAGCTGCACCGGACGGTTTCAACTCGCTGCCCATGGGGACACCGCCGTCATAAGCCTGCTGAAGCATATTGGAAGAATCACACAGGTTTTCGGGGTAATCCCAACCCGCAAAAAATCGACTGACGATTCGCGGACCGCTGGTGCCGTAGGTCTCTTTGCGACGAAGAGAATCGAATAACGCATCACGGCTGTTTTCTGTCGCCCACACGACGGCTAATCCTCCCGGATTATATTCGAGCTTGTCTGGCAGACCCGGTGGCACTCTATCCCCGGCCGGCACTCCGGCCCCCCCATGACCGAGAAAAAGGTCTTCATCGGCAGCCCCCGGCGTGCCTAGGTGTGTATCCGTACTGGCGATAACCCCAAACTGATAAGGATTAACGCCCAGAGACTGTTCCAGCGTCATTCCGTCCAGCAGTACTTTGCGAACAAAACCCGTATCCGGTTTGGGCGCGTCGGGGTAACCGGCGATATTATCTTTGGGCTGCTGTTCGAACGCGCAAAGTTCATCGGTGGTAATACCGGCTTGGAAAAAACATTCCGAAGCTCCCTTATGTTGCATAATTTCCGTCAGAGGTTCGTAACGCTGACGTGTAGCGGCGTACTCCGCCGTCATAGGATGCCCGGAATCGTCGAGGCCGCTGAACATGTATCCGGCACTGAGATTGGAGTTGTGCGGAATAACAAGAGAATCGCAGCCCTCCCCTTGCTCGTTACATTCCTGGTCCAGTGCAGCCCACAGCTGTGATGCTGACGGGCCATCGATAAAGCTGGCGGGCAAACGTGGCACCTGGGCATTGCGAAAGACGACGTTGCGATGCAAATTACCACCGGCACTGGATTGCATTCCCGTCCATTCATAGCCCACGAAGGCGGTAAAATTGCAATCGGCACTGCGGTCGTAGTGATCCTCGGCTGCTTGCTGCATTTCGGTCCAGGGCTTTAAAGCGGCGTCGAGACAGGCTTCGCCATTTTCGCCGCACAGACCCATGTGCGTGTGCTGCATGGTCGCCACGTAATTGAACAAATAATACGCTCCGCGCGGCCAGTGTCGATACACCAGACATTGCCAGGAGCTATAGCCTTCCACCTCGGGAGAGTTACACATATACACTTCGCCGATCAGCTCGGCATGATCAGACACCATGGCAAAGTCCAGTGGCCTGCCCAGTTGCAAAGAGCGAACACTCTCGCCGCTTTCTTCCCAGGGCTGAATGCCAATTTTTTCGCCAAGGGCAAAGCGGTAAGCCTGATCGGGAGTGGTGCGTGTTCCCTGAGTGCTGGCGTCAAGGGAATAGCGAGTGTGGACGTGAAAGTCACCGAAAAAGGGCTGCATTAGTGGGTCATGAGAGACGCAGGGCTCACGCACTTCGTTGTATTGCCGCAGCTGTTGGCTAGGACCTTTCTCGTCCTGGGCAAGGCTAAATTGCGCCAGCGCCACGCAAGTGACCAGCAAAAAGTACAGTACAGAGTGTCTCATGAAACCGGCTTCCGACATATTTTCCGATCAGTATAGTGAGCGAGCCGACTAAAGCCTACATCTGCGCCGCTACACTGCTCACCGGTATGAATTCCCATCCATCTCCAATCCGGTGGGAACAATTCAATAACTTGAGTCAACTCAGCCCCAGCCCCAGCCCCAACCCCAACCCTAAAGGCCGGCGCGCTATGGCCTAAAAAGCCCAAATGTGGTATGTACAATACACAACATAATAAACAACGGGCGCCCCTCTTGGCAGAATTGAAGCAAAGAGCTTTCTACACGGACTCTAGCTCCGACACAACACTGTTCTTTGACGGCCAGAAACCTTCAGAGAGGGTGAAAAACGCGCTCTCACTTCGCTACGACGCAACCCTCTCCTTCAATGAAGATCATCGCGACCGCCTGTTTCTGCAGCTACTGTTAGGGCTTATCGCCAACCTAATCGTGCTCATCGCTAACTTTTATTTTCTACTACCACTTACAGACCAAGGCCGAGAGGCGGGGGGCATACTACTGTGGTCCGCTCTGGCGGTCATTGTTTCTATTACCGCGATTTTTCTCAAGTTTGGCGCGCGTGTCTATTGCGTAAACTTACTGCTATCGGGCTTGTGCGTTGTGCTGACCAGCGCCTGCTTCTGGCTCAATGGGGTGATGTCACCCACCATGATATTCCTGATGACGATACCCGTGCTCGCCGCCACGGTTATGGATTCACGCTGGGCGGTTTTTTGGACGGTCGTCATCGTCGCGTGCTGGGGTGCGATACTGGTAGTACAAAATAGTGGCCTGGAAATGAACAGTGTGACTCATAAGGCAAACGTCGAATCCATTCATGTACTGGCGTTGCTGGGCACCGCGTTTATGATTATGTCTATGTTGGGGTCCTACGTGGCCTCAAATGGCCGGCTGCGGGAGACCATGGAATTAAAGAATAAACGTTTGGATTATCTGGCTACTCACGACCCACTGACCTCCATACCCAACCGGCGGGCATTGTTCGAACGTGCGCAGGAGAGCGTGCTGCGAGCGGCTCGCTCTGGAACACCCTTTGCCCTGGTGGTAATTGACCTCAATGATTTTAAGCAAATCAACGACACTCTAGGCCACACCGCTGGCGACGCCGTACTTAAACATTTTTCCAACAGACTCAAGGAGGGCTTTCGTGACACGGATTTCATTGGCCGCCTGGGAGGCGACGAGTTCGGCGTGATTTTGGAGCCAGTAGAAACCTACAGCAGCGTGCAAATAGCGGTAGACCGGTTTTTCAAACTCGGGGACAACGAGGTGAAAATTGACGGCAAAGTGGTTCAGTATGACTGCGCAACCGGTATCGCCATGTACCCGGAAAATGGCGACCATGTGGTTGCGCTCTATGACGAAGCAGATGCTGCCATGTACCGAGCCAAGCGGGAATCACCCACACTGTTTGCCTGGCGATAAACGTTCAACTCGTTGGCGCGGCTCGCGTAGAGCCATAGCGCGCTGTGCTGGCATCTAGCGCAGCGATGATTCCATCGTGCCGCATCTTGATAATATCCCGATAATCGTCATGAGTGATCACGTAAAACCCATCTTCTCGCACTGCGTCCATTACTTGCTGTCCGACGACCAGCGGCGAAATGCCACTGGCGACATCCGGCGCAGGTTGTTGGTGATCGATGCCCGAATTGACAGAGTCGGGTCGCACCGCGAAGGATTGAGTAATTAAATTGGTGTCGACCAGGCCGGGACAAAGCACCGATACCCCTACCCCCTGCTCGACAACTTCCATCAGCAGTGCCTCTGATAATCCGACCACCGCAAACTTGGTGGTGGTGTATAGACCCTCCGGAGGGCCGGAAATCAAACCGCCCATGGATGCTGTATTGACAATATGACCCTCTCCCTGAGCGATCAGTAGCGGCAGGAAGGCTTTAACCCCGTGGACAACGCCAAATAAATTTACATTGATCAAGTACTGCCAATCTTTAATATCAGCGTCTTGCATCAACGCACCCAACCAAACTCCGGCGTTGTTACACAGCAAATGCACCGCACCATACTCAGCGACCGCCGTATCTCGCAAAGCCTCAACCGACGCCAGCTCCGAAACATCTACCTTGACAGCGATTGCCTGGCCTCCGCCCGTAACAAGATCAGTTGCGACCAACTGGGCCTTGCCAATATCGATATCCGCGACGACAATCTTCATACCTGCGGCTGACGCGGCGCGTGCAATACCTTCGCCTATTCCCGAGCCCGCACCGGTAATAACCGCGACTTTGTTTTCCAAATCCTGCATTCCATTTCCTCAGCGTTTGATGTGATCGTGATCGATCACAACTAATTCAACTATTGCCACGACAATAGGGCCCCGCCACCATTCGGGTCAACAAGCGCGGCCGGAATATTGAACCGCTGCGCTGCATTTCTCTTTTTAGGCTGGTTGATTACCAGCGGCACTGCCAGACTGCACCTTGGCAAAGACACAGTTTGAGAAACATTAATGGATGAACAGGTAGATTGGTTGGTAGCGGGCAGCGGCGCAGCAGGAATGACCGGCGCTGTGGTGGCACAGCAATTGGGTGGCAAAGTATTGCTGGTTGAGAAAGAGTCGGTGTACGGTGGCACTACTGCCAAGTCCGGAGGTGTGGCCTGGATTCCCGGCAATCATCGCCAGAGCGCGGCCGGTATCTCGGACAGCGCAGAGGAAGGCCACACTTATCTGAAAGGTCTAATTGGCGATTCAGTTAAATCCGAAAGGCTAAGTGCCTATGCCACGCGTGCGCCAGAAATGCTGCGCTTTATGATGGAACACAGCCACATAGACTACACACCGCTGCCGCACTATATGGATTACTACGAAGATGTGCCCGGTTATAAACCAGGCGGCCGATCGATGGACACAGCGTCCTTTAGCATGCGCAAATTAGGCAGCGAGGCCCAGAACATGCGAAGCGGCCATTATACAGGCCTGCTACTGCCCTTTAACGTTACCGTGGTCGAGGGTATGAAGCTGCAAGCTATGGATATGGGTGCGTATTTGCTGGGCGCGAAATTGCTGCTGCGCTATCTGCTGGACATCCCAGCACGCCTTCGAAAACAAGAAGACAATCGAGTGACACTAGGGCCCGCTGTCGTCGCACGCTTGCGGCGCTCCATGATGGATCGCAACATTCCGGTATGGCTCAACGCCCCCATGAAGGAATTAATTGTTGAAAATGGGAGAGTGTGTGGAGCCGTAATATGCCGACAAGGTGTGGACGTAAGCGTCATGGCGAAGCGCGGCGTGCTGCTTGCCACGGGTGGTTTTTCTCACAATCAGGCACTGAGAGAGCAACATCAGCAGGCGCCCACGGGAACCCAGTGGACAGCGGCAGCACCGGGAGCAACAGGCGATGGAATTATCATGGGGCAACAAGTGGATGCGCAACTGGGCTTTATGGACTGCGCATGGTGGTCACCCACCTACAGCCTGCCGGATGGCCGCACCTTGGCGCTCATTTCCGGTAAGTCTTATCCAGGCTCAATCATGGTGAACAAACAAGGCAAGCGCTTTGCCAATGAAGCGCAGCCTTATGAAGACCTGGTAAAAGCTCAGTATGCCAGCGAGGCTCGGGGGGAAGACGCCATTCCCTGCTACCTGATATTCGATGCAAAGTATCGCAATAAATATTCAGCCGGACATATCAAACCTGGAAAAATTGAAGCTGACAGCGCGATTCCACCTGACACTTTCGAATCGGGTCTGCTGACGATCGCAGCGACGCTCGGCGAGCTCGCAGATAAACTCAACATAGACGGCGCAGCACTGAAAAACACGGTGGATGAATTTAACAAGCACGCCAAGACAGGTGATGATCCGCTGTTTGGTCGTGGAAGCACAGAACACGATCGCTACTATGCCGATAAAAAGGTGGGCCCTAATCCTTCCCTGGGGCCTCTGGAAACGGGCCCTTTCTATGCTTTGCGCTGTGACCCCGGGGATCTGGATACCAAAGGGGGGCTGCTGTGTGACGAATTCGGCTCGGTTCTTAATAGTAAGGGCGAGGTTATCGCAGGGCTATACGCCGCGGGAAACACTAGCGCAGCGGTTATGGGTAACACTTACCCCGGCGCCGGGGCGACAATAGGCTCGGCGATGACCTTTGCCTATATCGCCGCACAACATGCCATGGCTGAAAACATTGAGGACAAGATCAATGAGTGAGTATCGCTACCAATATCTTCGCCCCAATCACTACGCAAGAGGTTGGCATATTGTGTTGTTCTCTCAAGAATTGAAGGCTGGAGAAGTAAAACCTCTGAGGTATTTTGATCAAGACTTTGTGATCTACCGCAGCGAATCTGGACGAGTCGCCCTACTGGATGCCCACTGCCCACACCTGGGGGCCAATTTGTCCAGCGATGGTGGGCGCCTGTCGGGAGACAATATACTGTGCCCTTTTCATGGCTGGACCTTTGATCCCACCGGCCGATGTGTGGATATTCCGTACGCCAGCAAGATACCTGAAAGAGCTATCAATGCCCTGCGCGGATGGCCGGTGATGGAAAAAAACGGCTTTATCGCCATGTGGTACGACCCTGAAGAAAACGTCCCGGAGGAATACCTGCCCGAGATTCCCGAATGGGGCGAAAGCGGCTGGGGTGACTGGAACTTCAATCGGTCACGGATTCGAGCCAAGGCCTGCGACGTTATTGAAAACATCGTGGACATCGCCCATTTCCCCCATGTTCACGGTGGCAATGTTGTCTCATTTGAAAACAAATTCACCGAGCGCAGCGTGACTCAACTGTCCACGGTAAAAATGAGCGCAAACGCGCGCATGGTTACGCCACCTAATCTCAGCTTCGATATTCAGGAAATGCGCAGAAACAATGCCGGTGAAGACTCAGACGCCTGGGGAGATGCCACCTACCACGGTCCGTCCATCATGTATTACTACACCGAATCGCGCAGCGCGAAAATCAATTTCAGAAGTTGGTGGGTGAACTATCACATTCCCGTCAATCAGGACGAGCTGGATCTGTGTTCAGCGGTTATCATGAGCAGCTTGACTGATCAGCCACTACCGGAGGAATTCCTATTAGGATACCCCCAAGGCGCCCACGCTGCCTTTGCGCAGGATGTTGAGATATGGAAAAATAAGGTCTACCGCAGCGATCCGATATTGTGTGACGGCGACGGGCCGATCAATAAGCTGCGGAAATGGTACGAGCAGTTTTACCTTCCTCTTTAACCTTCAAACAATAAGGATGACTCAATCAACAGCGCCACAGAAAATTACGATGTAATAGTCTTAGGTGGTGGTGCTGCAGGCTTGATGTGCGCTCTAACCGCTGCATCCCGGGGGCGAGCTGTGCTGGTCCTGGAAAAATCCAATAAAGTGGGCAAAAAAATATTGATGTCCGGTGGCGGGCGCTGCAACTTCACCAATCACTTTGTCGAGCCCAACAACTTCATATCCCACAACGAGCATTTCTGTAAATCTGCATTGAGTCGATATACGCAGTGGGATTTTATCGCCATGGTGGAAAAGCATGGCATAGAATACGAAGAGCGAAAGCACAGCCAGTTGTTTTGCACAGGCTCAGCCGCAGAAATACTCACTATGTTACTCAGTGAATGTGAGTCCGCCGGCGTGACCATTAACACCCACTGCGATACACAATCCCTATCGATCAACTCTCAAGATAATGATGATGAGCGCTATCAACTTGAAGTGATTCAAAAAACTAAAGATAGCGAGCACAGCAGAAGTTTGCGTACCAAAACGGTGGTGATAGCAACGGGCGCACTATCCATACCCACGCTCGGCGGCAGTGCAATGGGTTACGACATAGCACAACAATACCACCTAACGATGGAAGATCGACGAGCAGGGCTAGTGCCGTTTATGTTCAGCGACTCGCTGAAAGACTTGTGCGTGCGGCTGACGGGATTGGCGACCGAAGTGGAAATCAGCTGCAATGGCCGATCGTTTAGCGAGAGTATGTTGTTCACTCATCGGGGTTTAAGCGGCCCCGCTATTTTACAAATTTCCAGCTACTGGTTTCCAGGAGATGCAATTTTTATCAACTTACTTCCCCAGACGGATGGAGCCCAGTGGCTGCTGCAACAAAAAGAAATCGAGGGGAAAAAACTTTTAAGAAGTGCGCTGGCAAGCAGGCTATCGAAGGCCTTGGTGAATGAACTGCAAACTCTATTCTGGCAGGAAACGGCGGAGGCGCCGCTGGCGCAATACAGTGATCAAGCACTGCGCGACATAGGCAAGCACCTGAATCAATGGCAACTTAAACCCTCTGGTACGGAAGGCTATAGAACCGCCGAGGTAACCCTCGGTGGCGTCAGTACACAGGGCATCAGTTCCAAGACGATGGAGTCTAAGGAAAACCCAGGTCTGTATTTTGTCGGCGAAGTTCTGGATGTCACTGGCCATTTGGGTGGGTTTAATTTTCAGTGGGCCTGGTCGTCCGGTTATAGCGCTGGGTTGGTAGTTTAATGGCCTAAGCCTTCTTTCTGTCCAGGTACCCCAGTAAAGCAGAGAGCAACACCATGATTGCCGATGCTGCGGCTAGTACGGTAAAGGGAAGCACATAGCTGCCGCTAACATCGCGGGCGATGCCCGCCAAAGACGGCGCGAATGAGCCCAGTCCAAAGCCAAAGGTAAGCATCATCGAAGTAAGACTCGCGGCTTCAAGCGGAGTCTCGGCTTCATGTATCGGCAACGTCAGCGAGAGCGCAAACATGCTAGTGAGTGCCATTCCAGCAATGCTGCAGGCCACCAACGGCCATTGCAGCGGCCAGAGCACAATAGAGATTAGCGCAGCACATGCCGTGAGGCTTATTGCAATCAGTAAATGGGCTGTGCGTCGTACCCATCGCATCAACAACGGGGCAAGAAATGCACCACCCAAGCCGGCAAACATGAACACACTGGCAAAACCACTGGCCTGCACCAATGTCACGCCCGCTTCTTCATAGCGCGCCACCAGCCAGGTCGTCAGCGAATAAAATATAGCAGTCTGTAGCGCGAACAATAGCGTTAGCACCCAGGCTTTTGCTGAGCCCAGCGGCAATGTGGGTGCGCTCGTGCGCGCACTATTGCTCGTCGGAGGAACGACGGGCTGCCAAACCGCCCACGCCAACAGCGCCGGTAAGCTCCATGCAGCCATCGTCCAACGCCAGTCGCCGAGTAACTCAAGAAGAGGCAAGGTGAGCACCAGACCCAATGCCGCACCCAGTATCATGCTAAAAGTGTACAAGGGGACCACGGAGTGTAGACGATTGCTGAAATGCTGCTTAATAAAACCAGCCATCAGGGTACCGGCAATCGCGATACCGATGCCGATGCCTGCTGCAGAGATCATTAGAAGCGCGGGGCGATCCGCCCACATCCGCAGTGCTAAAGAAAGTGTCAACAAGGCCAGAGCGAAGCTGATACATCGCTCGAGCCCCCAACGTGCGGCCAGGCGCGGAGAGAATGACGCCATAACACCCATCAGCAGCACGGGTAAAGTGGTGATCAAACCGACAGACGCACGCGACAAACCCGTATCAGCAACCATCACCTCGATCAGCGGAGCAATTGAGGTTAGCGCGGGGCGTAAATTGAGACTTACGAGGACGAGCGCTATCAGAGGTAACCATCGAACAATCACAGGCTAAGCAATTTTATTTGTGCACGACGTCTTCATGGAAGCGGGCTATTCAAGTAGATGACAGCAAGAGAATGTATCACAACACGGGAGCCGCCGGCGGCCGCAAACCACCGTTAGCTTAATAAAAAATGCTAGAGTAAACTTCACGCTCAGATCACCAATCATGACCCTTAAGGCACGCCGAAAATGAAGCTGTTTCTCAAGCACAAGTTTGCCAAACTTTCGATATTTCTTCTACCGCTGATTTTGGTGGCAGCAGCCCACGGCGACCCTGTTGCGCTTACTGCCAGCAGAATAATCGATGGGTTTAGCAGCAAGCCCCTGTTGGACAGCGCCATTATTGTCGACGGACAAACCATCAGCGATATCGTCAAGATAGACAAATTGCCAGCTGACATTAAAGTTGTAGACTTCGGCGACGCCACCCTAATGCCAGGCATGATAGACGCCCACACCCACCCCCTACTCACCAGCGGCGACTATCAAAGCGATCACCTGAGCCAAAGCTCTGCCTACAAATCTCTGCGCGCCGCTGCTTTCTTCCAACAATTACTGCGTGCCGGCTGGACTGGGATGCGAGTCGCCGGAGACGGTGACGTGTTCTATGGCGATGTGGATATCAAGCGAACTATTGAAGAGGGGTCCATCGTGGGCCCGCATATGGCGGTAGCCAGCCATTACCTCTCTATTACCGGTGGCGGAGGCGATCTGAACTACATCTCTCCTGAGCAGACGCTGATTGCCGACGGCCTGGTGGTAGACGGTGTCGACGAAATACGACGCGCTGTGCGAACGGAGATAAAATACGGTTCCGACTGGATAAAAGTGCTGGCCACTGGCGCCTACTTGTCGGTGGGTGACAGCCCCAAGAATGTCTCCTTCAGTCCTGAGGAATTTCAAGCTGTTGTGGACGAAGCCAACCGTCAGGGTGTTCCCGTAATGGCCCATGCACATGCTACGGCAGGCATTAAACAAGCAGTGCTGGCTGGAGTTCGCAGTATCGAGCACGGCACCTTCCTGGACGACGAAGTGATTAACCTGATGGCCAAACGCGATATCTGGTTAATCCCCACTATCTACATTGGCGACTACTACGATGAGGAAGGCACCCTGAGAGAGGATGAACGCAATGCCTACTACATCGAACATGAACGCCCTACCTGGATTAAGTGGCTGACAAAAGCGCACAAAAAAGGCGTGAAAATTGGTGTAGGCCTGGATTTTGGCGCTCAGGGCTACAAGCCCAATGTCTTCGCCCGAGAATTTGCCACCCTCACTGAAATCGGGATGACGAACATGGAGGCAATTCAGGCCGGCACGAGAGTCAATGCGGAAATGTTGGGCTGGGATGATCGCCTGGGTACTCTGCAGGCCGGTAAGTTGGCGGATATTATCGCCATCGAAGGCAATCCACTGGCAGATATCAGTAAGCTTGAATCCGTCTCCTTCGTGATGCTCGGAGGAAAAATCATAAAATCACCCGGCGAGGCCGAACCCATCCCAGGCATGTTTATTCGCTGACCCCCATGTTTCGACTCAATGAAATTAAACTTCCACTGAACCACGCCGAGGGAGATCTGCGCGCGGCAATATTGGCCAAGCTACGTCTTGAAGAAGCAGATCTTATAGATTTTTCCATTTTCAAACGCAGCTATGACGCGCGGAAAAAATCCAACATCGAACTTGTTTATCAATTAGATATTGAACTGACTCCCAATGGCGAAGCTGCTGTGCTGGCGGGTGAGTTTAACCCCTCCACAGTAAGGCCCTCCCCCGACACCAACTATTATTTCCCAATCCATGCGAATGACGATTTTCCATCAGCCGAACAACAGCGTCCTATCGTCATTGGTTTTGGTCCCTGCGGCATTTTGGCAGCCTTGCTGCTGGCGCAAATGGGGCTAAAGCCTATTGTGCTGGAACGAGGCCGAGACGTTCGAAGGCGCACCAAGGACACTTGGGGGTTTTGGAGAAACGGCAAGCTCGATACACAATCAAACGTGCAGTATGGCGAGGGCGGCGCAGGTACGTTCTCAGACGGCAAGCTGTATAGCCAGGTAAAAGACAAACGGCATCTGGGTCGTAAAGTGATCGCCGAATTCATAAAAGCCGGTGCCCCGGAAGAAATCAGCTTTGTCAGCAAACCGCATATTGGCACGTTCAAACTGGTCACGATGGTTGAATCCATGCGCGCAGAGATTGTGCGTTTGGGTGGGCAGATTAGGTTTGAACAAAAAGTAGATTCTATTCATCGAGACGAGGACGAACACGGTGGAGGCCAGATTACGGGTCTACGTTTAGCCAATGGAGAAACCATTGCCTGCCGCCACATAGTGCTGGCAATCGGCCACAGTGCCAGAGACAGCTTCCAGATGTTGTTAGAGCAAGGTGTCTACATAGAGCCCAAGCCCTTCTCAATCGGGTTCCGCATCGAACACCCACAATCTGTCATCGACAAAGCGCGCTTTGGTGATCACGCCGGGAACCGTCTCCTCGGTGCTGCCGATTACAAGTTAGTTCACCACTGTAAAAATGGCCGTAGTGTTTACAGTTTCTGCATGTGCCCTGGCGGCACAGTAGTCGCTGCCGCATCGGAGGAAGGCTTACTGGTAACCAATGGTATGTCCCAGTATTCAAGGAAGGAGCGCAATGCAAATTCGGCAATCGTTGTCGGCATTGACCCCGAACGGGACTACCCGCAGCACGTATTGGCAGGTATTGATTTACAGCGACAATTGGAAGCGCGAGCCTACGAAATTGGTGGTGCTAACTACCATGCACCGGCACAGTTAGTCGGAGATTTTCTAGCAGATAGAAGCTCGACCGAACTTGCTGCTGTACAACCGTCCTACAAACCCGGCATAGCTTTGGGAGACCTAACCCAGACCATGCCAGACTTCGTCATCGACGCTATTCGCGAAGCTATAGTGGCCTTCGACAAACAGATCAAAGGTTTCGCGATGCCCGATGCGATACTCACCGGTGTCGAGACAAGAACCTCCTCACCGATTTGCATCAAACGTGGAAAGGATTTTCAGAGTATTAATACCAGGGGGCTGTATCCGGCCGGAGAGGGCGCGGGCTACGCGGGAGGTATTTTGTCAGCCGGCATTGACGGCATTAAGGTTGCCGAGGCCCTGGCGCAAGATCTTTTGAAATAACGCTTAATCGCGCGTGGGTTTGCGATGGCTCCCGTATTTCAAAAAAAGCGGGTGGAAGATGCGCAGGTTTACCCGAGTAATGCCCGCCCCTATCATTCCTAACACCACCGTTACACCCAAAGGCCTCATTAGAATTGCCAATCGACGCCGGAAGCGTTTGATAGCGGGAACTTGATCGAGTCTCTCTACAATGCGCGCATTCTGGCTATAGGTAATGCCGATGATAGCAATCGCGATCAACACCACCCACGCCTGCGTCGGAATGGGGGGCATGAAATACAGCAAAACACCCAAGAAAATTATTGGGATGGTCATGGGCAAAATAACAATTAGATAAGGTAAGAACTTGCCCAGGTAAAACACTTTTAAAAATTGATGAGAACCAACCTCCAGCGCGAGGAACAAGCGCTCACGATCCACCTCTTCGGCTAAAAGTTCTCTGATGGCCAAAAACGCCCATTCGCCTGGCTCCGTTTGGCCAGCCAATTTTTCTCCGCTGCATCGATAGCCATAATCCATCAGTGCAAATGCCTCGAGATCGGAAAAGGCATCCAAATCGGTGCGAATCCCTCTGAGCACATTGGCCAAACGTGCATCGTCGATGGAGGCTGTAGAACCGAGGGGATCTCCCAGAGAAAAAACAATGTGATTTTTCAGCCCCACTTTGCCGAGCTCGTCCAGTAACTCATTGCGAATGCGATCCATCATAATCTCGTTGGCGCGCATCGCTACATTATGAATGCGCTCGTCTGGCTTGGCCTGCCAACGCAGTAAATCGGACGCGTCACTGCAGATAAAGTGTGTACAGCCATCTTCGTACAGGGACACCAGGCCTTGATTATCAAACACCCCGCCATCTACCAGCCGCACCACCACGTCCTCGCCAGACTCATCTTGGTAAAGTCCCGACACACTAAAAGGGTCTAGTAAACCCGGCACACAGCAAGAGGCGGAGACCGCATCAGCCAGGGTAATCTGACTAAGAGCCGTTCGTTGTTGCGCTGTAAGCGCGGGGTCATTCATCGCCAGTCTTTCGAGCAACGGCATTGCCCCGCTGCCGCCCATGTTGGCCGCCACAGGAAACTCCCCTACGAAGTCTGCGGTAAATTGAAACAGGTGGCCGGTGTTCAAGGCCGTGGCATTGAGAATCAATTTGGGGACTGCGAAGTACTCGGGCAAATCCAGGGTTACCGTGTCGAACGTTGGCCGAATGGTCAACCCACTGAGTAAGTTGTCTTTATCACCGGAAATAGGCGAGTAAAAGTACTCGTTAAACAAGTTTGCCAAGCGCATCGTAGGACTGATTTTGTCGTTGAGCATTCGGGCGTTTTCACGACCATCGGCAAAGGTAATCAGCCTGAGGTTATGCTGTTGCGCATGCAAAAACTCTAGCTCAACTTCGCGAACTAATTCACGAAAGCCTTGGGCATCGGGTTTGAGCTGGTCACTGCGAGCCCCCTCCAATAATTGCTTCAGCTTTAAGTAGTAGAACGCCCCGATAATTGAGCCACCGGAAACCGTAGAGATTACACAAACGTGTCGCAGCACGTCACGCTCCGCGAGCTGCGCCAATACACCTATATGAAACAACGCAGCGCGAATACCTCCGCCGGAAAATGCCAAACCGAGTTTGCCTTCTCTGGCCTCATCGAGGGAAAACTTATCCTGTTGCAATTCGTTCATTTGAGCAGATGACATCGCGTGTAGCTGTTAAGATACAGGGTATTCTACACGGGGATTCTAAAACACATGCGACAGTATTTCATCCCGGCGCTCGCGCTCCTTTGTATTGAAGGCGCCCTGGCCGACAACTCGTCAACTGCCATTCAATTGTCTGCAAGAAACGTGGCAAAAATGCAACCCGGCGGACCCGACGCGATAGCGGGAATCGGCGACTGGTTGTTAAGCAATGGAACACTGTGTGCCACCGTCAGCGGCATTGAGCACGAGACAGGATTCACCCCCTGGGGGGGCACACTGGTAGATGTATACCACTGCGGTCTCAACGACGACCAATGGCCATTCCAACACGCTTTACCCAACCTTGATAAAGACACGCCACTAACGCCAACCAAAATACTGGCTGCAAGCGATGCTACACAGGCCAGTATCACCGTAACGTCACAAGGATATGGCCTTAGCCTGAACAGTCAGTATCAACTCAGTATGGAAAACCCCACCCAACTGGTGATCGATCACGAACTCATCAGAATCGGCGACGGCGAGCCGCTGACCATGTTCGGCTTACTAATGTTACATCCTCACCTCAGCCTGACGCCCTATTCGATCTCCACCGAAGACTCTCAGTTCAGCCAGGGCTTCCAATTCGACTATCTGGATAGACAGGACAGGCTGGCTATGGTCAAGGCGATGAATCCGGCCGACCTCCATGTACTCGTGGGGCGCGCGCCAATCAGCCAAATAAGCTACGGCATGCAACTGGAGCAGGCTGACCTTATTGACGAGGACGGCGAAAGTAGACCACTGCCTCGTTTTCAGCTGACCGATCCTACCTACAGTTTTCAAGGCGTACTCAGCCGCCCGCCATGGATTGGAGGCGAGGGTAAACTGGGTTTAACCGAATTCGCACAAAGTCGATTGATGGACGTCAAACCCGGCGAAAAACTAAAAATAAGACAGCGCATCTATGTGGGAAAGCGCGCTGATGTAGCATCGGCGACAGATCAAATTTATACAGGGCCCGTCATTCACGGCGAGCTGGACACGAGCGACGCGGTAATACGTTTTGAAAACGAAAGTGGCCATCCCATAACCAGCGTACGCCCAGGAAAAGATCAGCACTTTTCGGCGCGGCTACCAGCTGGTTCTGACATCGTTAGCCTGACCGTAGAAACGCCCTGGGGTACAACCAGCGCCGCGACATCTGCAGCTGGGAAGAAGCGCAAGCAACTCGACATACGAACCGAGCAACCTCAATCTTTCGCCGTGCTGCCAAAATCAGGGCCAATGCGCCTGGTGTTCAAAGGGATCGGAAACACCCCTGATCCTGATTTCACTGATGATCTGCTGGGTTTCCAAATAGATGGGCAACCGCAACGAGATGTCCACGCCGCCAACTACATTTCCTTAGCCGGCATTGCCAGTGATGAATTCATCGTTGCACTAAAACCGGGAAATTACCGGGTATACGCAACTCGAGGTATGGCCTATAGCGTCACCAGCATCGAAATCGAAGTACCCTCGGGCGACACCGTTATCCTGAACATCGAACCACCGATGCGCGAAATCCCGGCAAACAATTGGTTAGCAGCCGATTTTCATGTGCACTCTGCTCCCAGCTTTGACTCGGCTATGCCAATCAATGATCGCCTGCGAAGCTTCGTAGCTCAGGGTGCCGATGTACTCATCTCGACAGAACACAATGTAGTGGTAGATTACAAAAACAGAGTTTCAGAGTTGGGGCTGGAATCCTCCGTTTATGTGATCAATGGCCTAGAGCTAACGGGTATGGCACGCACGGCCATCGTGCCGTTTACCAATGGGCACTTGAACGTTTTCCCCACAATAGCGCAACCTGAGGCATTCTCGGGCGGGCTACCGCGCCACGAGGGGTTGCGCCTGCGAGATGTTTATAAAAACATTCAGGGTGCTTTCGGCAACGCCTTAGTCCAGTTGAACCACCCTCGCCTATCTGACCCTGTGGATGTAGACGGCGACAATTCCTACTTTGAACATTTGATCGACGGTACAGCCTACGATCATACGCAGAGTCTGAATTCCACCACCAATCATTCACTAATAGAGAAAGATCTCGCTAGCGGTCTGCGCGATCTGGATTTCGATTTGATCGAAATAGCCAATGGCAGTGACTACCAATCCTACGAAATCATGAAGCAGGATTGGTTTTCTCTTTTGAATCAAGGGGAGAGAATTTTTGGCAGCGCTAATAGTGATACCCACGGGCCTAATCAGTTGGTGGCCATCCCTCAGAACTTTGTCCAGGCTGCGCTACCCTTCAATGAAGCAAGTTTTATAGCGTCTGTGCGCTCTGGATTACTGTTTGGTACCACCGGGCCCTTTATCGAAGTTCATGCCACGGGATCCGATTTAAGAAGAATCGAATCAGGGGGAACCGTGTCTACTCGGGAGTTTACGCTTAACATACGCATTACTGCTGCAAGCTGGATCCCCGTTGATACCGTAACGGTCTATATCAATGGTGTTGTCCATCATCAACAGGAAATTTCCCGGGGAGAATCTTTAGCGTTGCCGGTCAATATGGAAGAAGACGGTTATGTGATAGTAGAAGTCACCGGAATCGCGGATCAAGTATACTCGGCCGTCGCACCGGAATTCACACCTTATGCCTTCAGCAATCCGATATTCATCAAGGCAGCACATTAACGGCTGGACACGGCACAACAGAACGCGCCATCATTGCTATCGCCTCGCGCTATAGCCCAACACCACAGACTTCAAAAGGGTTCTCACATGGCATCTTTGCAAGATCAACTGCTTAAAGCCGGCATCGTCGACAAAAAGAAAGTAAAAGAGATCAAGAAGGAGCAGCGCAAACAGGCCAAACAACAGCCCAAGGGCCACGCTCAAGTTGATGAAGCCAAGGAGCAGGCCAGACTCGCACTAGAGAAGAGGTCTGAGCAGGATCGGCAAATGAACAAGGAACTGCAGGCGCAAGCTGAGAAAAAGGCGATTCAAGCTCAAGTGATTCAGCTGATCAAGATGAACAAAATCAACCGCGGCAGTGGAGAGCTTGCGTATCAATTCACCGACGAGAAAAAAATCAAAAAGCTGTATGTCACGGGTGAATTACAGCAGCAACTCATTAAAGGCCAGATAGCCATCACTCGTTTGGGTGAAAGCTATGAATTGGTGCCCGCCCCCGTCGCCGAGAAAATTCAACAGCGCAACGCGGCCGCAATCGTTTTGCTGAATCAAAAAGACAGCCAGGAGATCGACGCGGACGACCCCTATGCGGACTATCAGATCCCCGACGATTTAATGTGGTAAGCCGCTACTTTTTAAAGACGGTGACCCCGTCTTTAATCGTCTCCAACACCGAAATATCCTTGATCGACATAGCATCAACCTTTAATGGATTGCGATCAAGGATGACAAGATCAGCACGCTTGCCCGCCTTAATAGAACCTTTGCTGCCCTCTTCAAAGTACTGATGGGCAGCATCAATCGTCATGGCTCTTATTCCCTCCATCACCGTCGCACTTTGAGACTCACCTAACACTTTGCCACTGCGGGTCACTCGGTTAACCGACGACCAGAGCAAGCGCATCATGTCCGGAGGCACAATGGGCGTATCGTTGTGGATGGTGTAGCGCAGCCCTAGCTCAGTGCTGGATCTCAGCGGGCTTATGCGGGAAGCACGCTCAGCTCCAAAGACTGAGTCTCGGTGCCAATCGCCCCAGTAGAAAGTGTGAACTACAAAATACGAAGGATTTATGCCCTCCTCAACCATCTGTTTAATCTGGTCTTCGCGAACTGTTTGCGCGTGAATCATCACCGTGCGGCGGTCAGCCTTACCCAATTTGACGTTGGCGGCACTCACAGCATTGATTAACTGATCAGATGCGGCGTCTCCGTTAGCGTGAGCCAATACGGGTATGTCGTTCGCAAAAGCGTATTCTATGTACTCGCCCACCTTATCATCTTCGAGGGTAGCGTAGCCTGCATAGCCCTCGCTTTGACCGTGGGGAGGATGTAGATAGGGCTTCGTCAACCACGCAGTCTTGCCCTGGGGAGAGCCGTCCAGTACCAGTTTAAAACCCCCGATTCTGACGTGATTATCGTAGGTGCTTGAGGGCGGATATTGATCAATCTCCTTCCACATATAGGGTGCATAGGGGAAGGTAACCACATCCAGGTAGAGCAGACCCTGTTCGCCAGCAAGTTTCATAAGGCGAATGTCATCGCCAATCGCGGCACCATCTTGGACTGTAGTAATTCCTTGGCTGGCGTAATACTGCTGAGTGCTGTCCAGGAGCGACAACGCAGCCGCATCGTCCAACGCAGGCGTCACCAAGCGAAGTTCGGCCATCGCCTGCTCCTCCAGTACACCATCGGGCTCACGAGAATGTGGGAGACGCCTGATAATCCCCCCCTTGGGATCCTCGCTGTCGGCGGTGATTCCCGCCAGGGCCAGACAAGCTGAATTGCAGGTCATGAAATGGCCGGAAACATGCACCAACATAATCGGCACTTCGTTGGAGACTCTGTCCAAATCTTCGCGCGTAGGATGACGTTGTTCTTGCAACAGCGATTCATCGTAGCCCCAGCCGGTCAGCCAGGGGGCGCCTGGATATTTCAAACGATGTGCTTTTAGCAATGCGACGATGTCGTCAATGGATTCGGCGCTACCCACAGGGGGCGATGAAACATTAGCAGAGGCCTGCATTTTATTGGTCATGCTGATATGGCCGTGTGCGTCAATCAGACCGGGAAGCATCGTGCCGCCAAGCAGGTCTCGCATAATAATGCTCTTCCCCGCTGCTTTGTCTACATCGGCGCGAGAACCTACCGCAAGAATCCGACCATCTCTAACCGCAATCGCCTCAGCTGATGGCTGATCATCGTCAACCGTCACAATTTCGCCATTAAAATAGACGGTCGTGGGATTGGCCCAGGTGGTGGGGAGTTTACCTTCGGGCATTCCAGTGTCTTGGGTGGAGCAGCCTACTAGGGTCAGTGCCACTATAGCGCCGCCGACCAACAAACAGTCTTTACGTTTAAAACTCATAGCACTCCCGTTTGGCTTATTCAGCCAGAATTATTGTATCGGTACTTACACAGACTCAGAGTAACGTGCCTCGCAATACTCCTTCAAGCCATAGGCACATAAATTGAAACCTGTCTCCACCGGTTTAGCCATCAGTTCCATCATGCCCGCCGTTGCTTCGCCGCTGAACTCGTCGATGGAAATATAGCTGCAACGAGCATCACCCAGGGCTTTAAGATATTGCGTTCGCACAGCGTGAATGGGATCTCCAGGCTTGTTCTCCATCTGCCAGGCAATAACTTCACCAGGGTCAATACGGGACATGTATTCGGTTTGCTCCTGTATTCCGAAACCCAGATCCACCTGCATTACCACGGGGCTGCCTATTTCCAGCTCGGCCTCACAGCCGGGGCAAAACGTGTTCCATTTATCGTAGTTAGCAAAATCAACCAGCACATCCCAAACACATTGAACGGGCGCCTCTATAACCACTTCATCAGAGCTTATAGTATCCTCAGTTATCATTGTTCTCTCCAAACCCAATCAAGATATTTAACCCCCATTGAAACAACTTCGTGAACCACTGCCATGGCGACCCGTTGTGCTGAGGATTATCATCCCATATGCTTCTATGAACAGGTGCAGAAACCTTTTCAAATGGTGTAAATACATTACAGGAATAGCACAGTGAGCGAAAATCGCGAAGGCTGGAAACTCATACTCAAACAACTTAAACAGCGCAGTGACTTTGCCCAGGGCATGGGTGGTCCTGACAAAGTCACGATTCAACACGCCAAGGGTCGGCTGACCGCACGGCAGAGAATCGCCGCGCTGTGCGAGGAAGGCAGTTTTAACGAATACGGTGAACTAGCAGGTGGCAACCATCCCAGCGGAGCAACGCCACTGGCAGCTGATGCACTGGTGGGTGGAACTGGCAAAATCGCTGACAAAACGGTTGTCGTTATCGCCGAAGATTTCACCGTCAAAGGTGGATCAATTGGCCATCCGAACGCCGCAAAAAGGGCGCGACTGGTGCGCCTGGCTAAGGAGCAGCTATATCCCCTCGTATTACTGCTCGATGGCGCCGGCGAGCGGGCCTCAAATCAAAACGAACGCTATCCGAATTCACCAGGAGACTTGCAACTGGTCGCAGATTTGAAAGGCGTAGTCCCCGTGGTAACCGTTGTACTGGGAATCTCAGCCGGCCACGGTGCTCTTACCGGTATGTTTGCCGATTTAATTATTATGCTAGCCGGTTCTGCAATGTTTAGCGCAGGACCCCCTTTGGTCAAAGCGTCGCTGGGCATCGATACGACTCCCGAGGAATTGGGCAGTGCCAGTATGCATACCAGTATCAGCGGAGTAGCACACAATATGGGCGAAACCGAACAGGATTGTTTCGCCATGGTCCGATATTTCCTGTCACTACTACCCAGCCACAGTGGGCAGCAGGTGCGACTCGATGAAGATATGAGCGATACAAGAGCACGCACTACCGATAATTTACTGGACATCATCCCGCCGCAAGTTAACCAGGCCTACGATATGCGCAGGGTTCTCGACGAGATATGCGACAGCCGCACGGTGTTTGAGCTACAGCCAAACTATGGCAAAACGATCATCACTGCGCTGGCCCGAATAGGCGGTATACCCTGCCTAGTAGTGGCCAACCAACCTACCGTGCAGGCTGGAGCCATTACCACTGATGCCGCGGAAAAAGCAGCCCACTTCATCGAAGTCGCACACTCCTTTGGCCTACCGCTAATTACCTTGCTGGACAACCCCGGTGTCATGCCCGGGCCCGCTGCAGAGAAGTCAGGAGTGCTCAGGGCAGCCGGAAAAATGTTTCTTGCACAGCGCAGGTTCACCGGCACAAAAATTGTTGTCACCCTGCGCAAGGCCTTTGGCTTTGGCAGCTCTGTCATGGGTATGAACCCCTGGGATCACCAGGCAATAAGCCTCGCCTTGCCCTCAGTCAACTTGGGTGGCGTTCCAGCTATAGGCGGCGCGGAAGCTGCGAAAGCCAGCGAGGAGGAGGCTGCGCAGTTAGAGAACCAGCAGTCAGGTCCGTGGGTACCGGCAGACGCAATGGCTTTCGACAAGGTGATTGATCCTGCGCAAATGCGCAACGAAATAATCCGCGTCTTACACCGCTAAGGTAATTGACTTCACCCCCGTAGCAATAGATGCTGCGGTCCCGCGCCGCCGTTCGGGGGCCGCTGAAATTAATGTGAGGTAAGTCAAATGATCGGATACGTGACAATTGGTGTGACTGACATCGAAAAGGCCAAGGCGTTTTATACACAATTGCTTGCTGATCTCGGGGCGACACTCCAAGCTGACATGGGGCGAATAGCCTTTATAGGTGCCTCCATGGACTCGCCTATGATCTCTGTCTGCATACCCTACGATGAGAAAGACCCACAGCCAGGTAACGGTAGTATGATCGCTATTAACCCAGGCACAAAAGCGGATGTCGATAAATTCTATGCCAAGGCTCTGAGCCTGGGCGCGACCTGCGATGGAGAGCCAGGACAGCGGATAGAAAATGTATTTTACGGCGCCTATGTTCGCGACCCCGATGGCAACAAGTTAGCCTTCTTTAACTTTGGCTAGTTGCGTTTCGCTATAGCACAGTACTCGATTACATCGTTTTGATGTGGTCGAGATACTTTATATAGATCGTTTTTATGTCGGCGTTTTCGTTTTTTCCGCCCAACTTAGCATCTTTGCCAAGCGTAAAATATTCCGGCTCGTGCTTGACGCCCGCCAAGCCCGCACCTTGGTAAAAATAGGCCCGCTTCCAGGGATCCTGTGGCAGTCTATCCAGATAACGCCCATTTTCCAGTGGCCCGGGTTTACTACCATGTTTCTCCGGAGACACCAAAGCCTCGAGCCCCTTACGCGCACTCGGGTACGTGTGATTCCTTTGATAGTATATCTCAAGCGCCGCACTTAACTGGTGAAAATCTTCCTGCACGTGCTCGAGTTCTTGCTCTAAATAAATCGAAGTGTCGATTCCGAGCTTGGCGTATATGCTAGCAGCGGGATCAGACGCACAAAAAATCTGAACATCCAACTTGATGGGATGCGTATCGATCTGCTGTGCCCTAAAAATGAACGGTAGGAATTTTGTACCTCCCCCCCATTTGCCGAAGGACTTATACTCTCCACAACTTACGTTTCCAGGATAGTTCACCAGGTTTCTAAACTCTACCGGGTACTCAGAGTGAATCTTAAGAATCAGAGACTGCTTCGCCAACTCAGTTTGATTGGCGCACCCAATCACAAGTGCATACAGCACCAATATCAACGAACACTTCACAGCATACCTCTTAAGCAGCGTAAATAAATGGGTGACAAACACCCTCATGCAGGGCGATTTTACGCGATGCTAGCCCCCAACAAAATAGGGTTTATCCATTTAGCCAGGCGAAATCTATTTTGCTTCGACGATATCGAAGTTTTCAACCGGAATCGGAACGGGAACGCCCACAAAATTGATCTCTTGTGTAGACAGATTGATAACAACTCTCACGCTGTCGTCGACATCAATCAACTCAATCTCTATTAAACTGCGTCGCAGCAGTGCAAATTCAGCCAACGGCACTTTACCGTCGGCCGCTACTTGAGACCAGCGGTTAGACCCCTGTTCGATGAAATAGCCTTGAAGATCGCTACCATCGCTACCGTAGGAAACCTCTGAGACAGTATAACCTGTCGCTGTCACTAGTGACCTTTGAACAACCCCTAAAGAGCTTAGCGGACCTGATAGCTGGCTTGAATACACCATGCCCTCGGCCAGATTGATAACAATATCGACATTGCGGGAATCGTCGCGCAAAGAGACAGTGGCATCATTTCGCTGCATCTGCGTGAAGGTATACTTGTTCGTCGTTCTTCCCTTTTTCCGGAACACCCAGGTGTCGGGGTCTAGCTGAACATAATCACCCTGGTACGTACCATTAGAATCTCCAAATTTGACCTGCGCAACTAACCAACCACTGGGTACAGCAGAGCGGCCTAGTGCGCTACCCCATGCCACAACAGGGGCCGCCCCTAATTGCTGCTGAATTACCCCCGTTGAAAAATCGAAAAAATATCGAACATCTGCGAACCGATCGTAAAGGACCAATCGAGTCTGCGTTCGAGCTTCCGTATCATAATAATTAATGGGGACGGCATTGGGATACGATTCGATCCAGGTGGTGGCATCAATCTGCCGAAAAATCCCCTGGGCGGTAGTCGCGGTATCCTTAAACTCCACAGAGCTTACATTGTAACCATTGACGGCACGGAATTGGGCCACAACATCCAAAGCCTGACCCTCCAAGAGCGGATGAAGATTACCAACGAGCAGATTACATTCTCGCCGGGTTGGCTGCGGACAGATACTAAAATTGTCCCCCAGAGAGTCATACCATCGAATAAAGTCATTTCCCGGCAGGGGCGCCGCCGTTAGAACTCGACCCAAACTTTCTCCTTCATTGAGCTGGTATAGACAGTCAAATGTACAATCCGCCCCCAAATCGCTGCTAACACTGCCGCCGGAAAAATGGCTCACTGTGACGAGACAACCACTTAAGATACCCAACTGGGCGACTAGCACGACTTTGAAGAACGTTTCGGTCAGTGTATTATAAAAAATCTGCATTTTTAGCTTCCTGGTTCCCATACAGCGCCGCTATGGCGTGGGGGTGCGACTCTATTTCGTACCTTCTGATGCTACCAATATAAAGCTAGTCGCTCCTACGGAGAAGGCAAATAGTTCATCGCCGGGAACTGTCGCTCACTTGTGTGATGAAAAATGCCATACCTTTGCCAGGAGTTCATCAACTTGATCCATTGATTGTCACTCTACTAACCTTCTAATATCGACCCTGACCTTATGAAAACATCGTTAATAACACTTTTTTTTGTGACACAGACTCTCGCTGCCTGCCAGTCCATAGCTCCGAGCCCAAAACCTGTGTCTGATCTCATATTGCGCGGTGCAAGTGTCTATACTCTCGACCCTCAAAAGCCCTGGGCAGACGCTGTCGCAATTGCTAATAACACAATAATTGCCGTTGGCAGTGAACAAGAAATATCTGCCTATCGGAGTGCAACGACTCGTATTATGGATCTCGACAATGCCATGGTTTTACCCGGGTTTCACGACGCGCACATGCACCCTCTTGAAGGCGGCTTTTTGCAACAGTACTGCGATCTGAGTGAAGCAACAGAATCTGTAGAAGCGGTTACCACAAAGATCAGAGAGTGCGCCGAGGAAAGCGATCAAGAGTGGATCATAGGTTTTGGCATTGACCTTTCGCTGTTTCCGCAAAATGGTCCGGACAGAGCACTATTAGATGACATTGCGCCGCAGCGACTGATGTTCCTAGACGCTTCGGATGGGCATTCGGCCTGGGTCAATTCTGCCGTGCTGGCGCTCGCCCACATCGACGACAGTACCGCTGATCCTGCCGGAGGCGTCATTGAAAGGCGTCCAGGATCCACCGCACCTAACGGCACACTCAGGGAAGTCGCACGAGATCTTGCCGACAGTTTGAGGCCCCCAAGGGAGCATCAAGAAAGCACTCAAGCGATGCGTGAGGCTATAAGGCTCATCAACGCCGCGGGGATTACTTCCTTGATCGATGCCTGGTCCAGCGAGTTAGAGATGAAAGTGTACAAAGCCATCGACGACGCTGGCGATCTCAGTGTAAGAGTGCGTAATTCCATCACCGATGAAGGCGTATTCGAGAAGGATACTGGCGCTGATTTCGAGCGCGTGCTCAGTATTCGATCACAGTTCGAATCGGAGCGAATTTCCACCGGCAGTATCAAGATGTTTGTAGATGGTGTGATGGAAGGTGAAACGGCTGCTCTGGTTGAGCCTTATGTTGAATTGGGACATACCGGTTTCCTGAATTATTCCGAGGCGGAGCTGTTTTCTCGGGTGACACGGTATGAAGCGATGGGGCTGCAAATCCATATGCACGCGATGGGAGACGGTGCAGCCCGTGCAGGGCTCAATGCCATTGAATACGCTCGCGAACAAAATATAGACAACCCCAGGAGTCAGGACCTGCGACATCATATGTCCCACTTACAACTAGTGCATCCTGACGACATTAATCGCTTCGCGACACTCGGCGTCGCAGCCAACTTCACCGGCGCCTGGGCATATCCCGATAAATGGGTCACAGAATTAAATCTTCCCGTGCTGGGCAGCGCGCGAGTTGATAGAATGTACCCTATGGGTTCGATCGTTCGGGCTGGAGGTGTCGTAGTCGGCGGCAGCGATTGGATATATGGTCCGCTAAATCCGCTTGAATCAATAGAAGTCTCCATTACACGCCAAGACCCTAACGATAGCGAAGCACCACCGGGAAACGTGGCCGATGCTCTCGATCTGGAAATGGCACTTAGAGCCTACACGATCAATGCAGCTTGGCTGATGCACCAGGAGAAGAGTGTGGGTTCTATCGAAGTTGGGAAACGCGCGGACCTGGTAATACTGGACCGAAACCTGTTCGAGATTCCCACTACGGAAATTAGTGAAGCAAAAGTGCAATTCACTCTTTTCGATGGGGAAATTGTGTATCGAGCACCCCAAGAGAACTAGTTATGGCGGACGTCCTCCCCTTTAAGAAGCTATCGCTAAAAGACAAACACAAGGGCAAAACCCTGTGCCGCCACGGACATCACAAATGGGTCGTAGACAACAGTAAACCGTTCGATGTGAAGACCGGGAAACTGGTCACGCTCTATTGTTGTTCGCGCTGCCAGAAAACCAAAGTAAAAACCGATTGATTGTAAGAAACAGGAATGGAAGATGGATTTAATAGTGTTCGATTTGGATGGGACTTTGCTGAATAAGGCCTCTGAAATAACCGATTTTACCCGGGAGACTCTCGCCCTGCTGCGAGCAAGAGACATCGCTTTTACCGTGGCCACCGGCCGAACGCTGCATGCAGCACGCAAACCCCTTCAGGGACACGATTTCACCCTGCCCCAGATTTATAAAAACGGCGTGATGATCTGGCATCCCCAAAAAGAGTCGTATAGCCACAAATACATGCTGACGCACACCGAATTGCACAAGACTCTGAAAAGCTTTGCCGAACAACACGTTACTCCCTTCATTTTCACGCTCGATAACGACAATCGGCATGCCGCTTACCATCCGCCGATCCAAAGCGAAGCGGATGAAAGACTGGTCAATGAATTGAGTGTTAATCGGCACCTACCACTGATGCCAATATCTGAGCTTCCCGAAGATGCACAGATCACCAATATCAGCGCTCTGGGACAATTCGATGCTGTGCAGCACATCGTTGACCAGGTTGAGACACAAGAGCACTTGGTCGCCTATAGAGGCGGCGGCATGGAGGCGTCCAATGTGTATTGGCTGGATATTCACCACAGCGAGGGCAGTAAGGGTGCCGCTCTACTGCAGTTAAAAGCAGATCTTGGCGCCAGCAACGTGTTGTGCTTTGGCGACAGTGACAACGACTTGAGTATGTTCGAAACGGCAGATGAAGCCTACGCACCGGAAAATAGCCTGGATGAGGTGAAAGCCGCTGCCACCAGTGTGATAGGACACCACGACGACGATGGAATCGCGCGTTTTCTGCGAGAGCGATTCTCGCTGTAACAGCGCAGTTCTATTTCAGGGACAGCTCCCTTCCTTCACTCCCAAGGTCCATGCCAGTGCATCCTCCAGAAGGATGCGATACTCCGCTTTTTCAAAGGCCTCTCCCGTGTGCCCCATGGCTGAGTAGAGTGTCCGACCCTTACCCACACAGTTCGTCCACACCACAGGGTGATCACCCATTGAAAGATCCCGCTCATTGCCCATGAGTTTCTGAACAGGTGAATAGGAATCTTCGTCCAACACGGCCAGCACGTTAAATCCGTTCATCCTCGGACTCTCTTCCCAGGAATACCACTCCTCCGTATGGGACCAGGTCGCGGGTAAGCGATCAACCGCCGCATGCTCTGACGATTCCATAACGACTTTAGCCTCCTGAAATTGGGGACCCATAATGTGTGCCGTAAAATCTGCCCCAATAAGATTATCCATATACCACTGCCAGCCAGCGTGAGACCCATCTCCCGATGCGTGTATCCCAAGCCAACCACCCCCGGCTTCCAGCCAGGTTTGAAAAGCCTGCTCCTGATCTGCATTGAGCATGTCTCCGCTGGCGTTGAGAAAAACTACGCTCTGAAACTGCCCGAGATCAGCGGCATTAAAAACAGCTCCGTTTTCCGTAAAAAAAGTAGACCAGCCTCGGCCTACAGCGATGGATGCAATCGCAGCTCTGCCTCCAGCTATACCCTCAACGTGTCGAAAGCTATTGGTTTTACTGAAGACAAGCACGGCGGGTGTATGAAGATCCGTAGGAATTTGAGGTGCCACTTGGTCGTGATCGCTGGACGGAAATAGTATATTCCACGCTCCGATATACCAAACAAACGCTAAAGCCAGGCAGGCTAGCAGCGCTAACAACGTCACGATTGAAATAAGCGTTTTTTTCCAAAGAGGTGTTTTTTGAGACATCGCTTAACCCCGATATAATTTTATTTAGCGACTTTTATTATAACATTGCAGCACCTACTTCCGCCTAATTACAGCGAACTATTGGTGAGTTGAAGGGTCTTCTTGTAGAGAGCTCACTGACCATGCAGAATGCGGGCTCACAAGCCAATTCAACAACCGGGGCATTGCGATGCTAGATCAGGTAAAAGATTATTACGGCAAAACCTTACAAGGATCGGCGGATTTAAAGACAGATGCCTGCTGTACCTTGGATGAACCACCAAAATACCTGAAGAACGTGCTCAGTAAAATCCACGACGAAGTCATGATGCGCTACTACGGCTGCGGTCTGGTGGCCCCGGAACAATTGCGGGGCTTGCATATTCTAGATCTAGGCAGCGGTTCGGGACGAGACGCGTACGCACTCTCAGCACTGGTTGGCGAGCATGGTCGCATTGTCGGTGTGGATATGACCAATGAGCAGTTGGCCGTAGCCAATCGGCACCTGGACTATCATCGAGAAGCATTTGGCTACAAAGAAGGTAACGTCGAGTTCCACCAGGGTTATCTTGAAAAGCTGGACGAGCTGGGGTTTGCAGACAATAGCTTCGACATCATCGTCTCCAATTGCGTTATTAATTTGTGCGAAGACAAAGAAGCGGTGTTGCGCGAAGCGCTGCGTGTTTTAAAGCCCGGCGGTGAGCTCTACTTTTCCGATGTGTACGCTGATCGGCGGGTGCCTAAAGAACTGGTGAGCAATCCTGTGTTGTACGGCGAATGTCTCAGTGGTGCACTGTATTGGAATGACTTTATCAACTTGAGTAAAAAAGTGGGCTTTGCCGATCCCAGGCTGGTGGAAGATCGGCCCCTGGGTATCGAAAGTGATGAAATCCAGGCGCTCATCGGCCACATCAACTTTTATTCAGCGACTTACCGTCTGTTTAAAATCGCAGCACTAGAACCTGCTTGTGAAGACTATGGCCAAGCGGTGATTTATCGCGGAACGATTGAACAACACCCCAATATCTTCGAGTTAGATCAGCACCACGCCATACACAAGGGCAAAGTATTTCCCGTGTGCGGCAATACCTGGCTAATGCTTCACGAAAGCCGGTTTAAGCAACACTTTGATTTTATCGGCAACTGGGATCAGCACTACGGCATTTTTGAAGGTTGCGGCACGAACCTGCCCTTTACCCATTCAGGACCCTCATCTGAACAGGACACCGAGGCGCCGTGCTGCTAGCAGAAATCAACGCCGGGGAGGACGAGTTTAAATTCTATCCTCCACCACTTTGCCGTGGCGAAAATGCACATAAGGGCCCTCTTCCTCAGGGGTATGCCCTCGTTCCAGTCTTCGCTCAACCTCGACGAGAATAGAACGAGTAATCGACGGTAGATCAAGATCCTGGGCGTCGCGCAAAGACACCCAGTGAATCCCCAGTAGCTCTCCCGAACCCTGGGGCGACTCGTGTACATCTCCCTGAATTAAATCCGCGTTGGCCATAAAAAAACGCGCATCGAAACGGCGGTTGCGATAGGGCGGCGTGATGGCTCGAGCAATGAAATGCAACGTATCCAGACGTGGATTGACATCGTATTGCAAAAAATCACGCCACTGGGGTGAACGCGTTGTCAAAGTAGGAGTATCGGGCTCACCCAGTACCAGCCCCGTCTCCTCGTAGGTCTCTCGAATAGCGGCCATCGCCAGAGCCCTGGCACGAGACTCTGAACAACCCTTTGACAAGCGCTTCAATACCGCTGGGTGAAGATCATGGGGCGGCTTCAATCTGCCATCGCCAGGGTCCACCTTACCACCGGGAAAGACAAACTTGTTAGGCATAAACTTATGTCCCGCTGCGCGTTTACCCATCAGAATTCTCGGTTCACCATCACCTTCGCGCACCAAAATTAGAGTCGCAGCGTCTTTGGGTTTAACCGCAGGTCCACCATCGCTGTACTCTCCCTGGGACATATACTTCGCATTCCGCTCTGGCGGCATTGGGGTCTCCACTGATTAATTTTTGTGCGCAGCGAACATCCGAAGACTGGAATTAAACGCAGCCTTTGAAAGGATCGAGCAAACGTCGTAAAGTAGCGGCCAAACCAAAAATTAGCAAGTCGAGGGGGAAAAATGAGCAATAATCGTCGCCCGGATCAGAAGGTAGAAGTGTCTTTCGACCCATCGCTCACACTGCCGGCGCTGTTGGAACAACATCTACAAAACCAGCCACGCGCTGTCGCTTTGATTCAGGACGATACCAACCGCAGTTGGGAGCAGTCGATACAGCGCATCTACCAAATGGCGAACGGATTGATTGAACTGGGAATACAACGCGGAGACAGGGTCGCCTTGTTATCACGCAATAGTATGGCCTACTCCGAATTTTTCGCGGCTATCCTGATCTCAGGAGGCTGCGCCGTCCCGCTGCAGTCGATGATCAGCGATCACAGCCTAAAATTAATGTTAAAAGACTCGGGCGCAAAAGTGCTGGTTGTCGCAAGAGAACTGGCCGCTATGACAGAGCCCTTTTTGGCAGACCAGTCACAGCTGCTAGCTGGCGGGTTAATGGGGTTCGATTTTGAAGATAAAAACACGATCGATTTCGAAAGCTGGCTGGAAACACAGTCGAAAGCTGCACCCGGAATCACCCTGGACCCAGAAGACGAGTTCAACATCATTTACAGTTCAGGAACTACTGGCATACCCAAGGGCATCGTACATAGCCATCGCACTCGCCAGGCCCTGGCCGCAGCAATAATGACAATGGGATTTGACAGCCAATCGATGAATCTAATTTCTACGCCGCTGTACTCCAATACAACCATCACCACCTGGTGGCCCTCCCTGTGTGCAGGCACAGCACAGATTATTTCGAGCAAGTTCAATGCGGAGGACGCTCTAAAACTGATTCAAAAGCACAAAGTGACTCACGCGATGCTGGTGCCGGTGCAATACGACCGCATCATGCGGCTGGAGAACTTCAGCGAATTTGACCTGAGCTCACTGCAGGTAAAATTCAGCACCAGTGCTCCGCTTCGCGCTGCTTTGAAGGCCGATATCATAGAGCGTTTTCCCGGGGAGCTGCTGGAATTTTATGGTCTAACAGAAGGCGGTGTCTCCTGTATGTTCGTTGGTAGCGTTGCACGAGAGGAGGATAAATTAGGCTCTGTCGGGCCGGCTTCCCGCGGCTGCATATTGAAAATTCTGGATGAAGAAGGCAATGAGCTACCCAATGGCGAAATCGGAGAAATCGTTGGCCGGTCAGGCAGCATGAGCAATGGCTATCTGAACCGCGAAGAGGCCAATCTCGAAATGCACTGGTACGACAGCGACGGTTTGCTTTACTACAAGAGCGGCGACGCGGGATATCTGGATAAGGACGGCTGGCTGTTCCTTTCGGACCGTCGCAAAGACATGATCATCTCCGGTGGGTTTAATATCTACGCCACCGACCTGGAACTGGTTTTACTCGAGCATGAGCATGTTCATGAGGTTGCCGTGGTCGCACTTTCCAGCCGAGATTGGGGAGAGACACCGCTGGCTGTTATCGTGAAGGAGGCTGGCAGTACAACACACGAGGAGAGCTTAAGAACATGGGCCAATGCCAAATTGGGGAAACTACAGCGCATCAGCCAACTGGTTTATGTCGATGAGTTGCCCAAAAGCTCTATCGGGAAAATTTTGAAGAAGGAGTTGCGCGAGCGTTTTGCAACGCTCGCCGATATCTAGTCGCTAAACTGGCCTCAGCTGACCCTAATCACCAATTTGCCAAAGTTTGCGCCGGAGAATAAGCCCAGGAACGCCTCGGGTGCATTTTCCAACCCCTCTACCATTTGCTCCTTGTATTTTATCTTGCCCTCGCCGAGCCACCGACTGACGTCGGCTACAAAAGCAGGGGCACGGTGTTGATAATTACTGACGATAAAACCCTGCATCTTGATACTCTTGGTTAAGATCATGCCCTGCAACATGCTCATACGATCCGGACCCGGAGGCAATTCAACCTGGTTGTAATGCGCAATCAATCCGCACACTGGCACCCTCGCGTGGTTATTCAGCAAAGGCATTACCGCCTCCCAGGAACTACCACCGACATTTTCAAAATAGACATCAATGCCGTCGGGACACTCCGCAGCAAGCTGCGACGCCATGTCTTTGTCATAGTGACTAACACAGGCGTCGTATCCCAAATCCTCGACCGCGTACTTACACTTTGCTGCAGCCCCTGCAATGCCCACTACCCGGCAGCCCTTTAACTTAGCAATTTGACCCACTACCGATCCCACCGCGCCGGTTGAAGCTGCAAGGACAACAGTATCCCCCGCCTTCGGTTCGCCGATGTCCAACAAGCCTACGTAAGCGGTAAGACCCGGCATACCCAGCACACCCAGAGCATGAGACGGCTGACTAATACGCGGATCGACCTTCATAAGACCCTGACCATCAGATACTGCGTAGTCCTGCCATCCGGAAAACGCATTGACCAGCTGACCCTCGACGAATGCACTATTACGAGACTTCACAACTTCGCTGACCGTACCACCGACCATAGTGTCTCCCAGCTCAACACGAGCGGCGTAGCTTTCACCCGCGTTCATACGGCCTCGCATATAGGGATCCAACGAAAGATATCGGGTCTTTAACAGCACTTGTCCATCACCCACGGAGGGTATGGCAACCTGCTCCAGACGAAAATTTTCACCGGAGGGTTTGCCCACTGGCCGAGAGGCCAACACAATCTTTCGATTCACTGCGGCATCGGCCGCCAGAGTTGGGTTGGTACTCATTAGGCCGAGCGCGGCAATTGAGCCAGTGGTAAAATTGCGTCTGTTAATCGTCATGAATGTATCCCGGTTGACTAGTGATTTAATGACCAGTGTAGTCGAGCTCCGGGTGAATAACGACGTATTCCTGTTGCTGATTCAGCCCAGTGCGTAAACCGTCGCGGCCGTTTGATAAAACATGGCGTCCTGCTCAGCCTCGCTGTACCGTGCGGCTATTTTCTTAAGCCCATTCCACAGCACGGGATAGGAAATGGACAACTTGTCCACCGGGAAATTGCTCTCGAACATACAGCGTTCGGGGCCGAAGCAGTCGATCATATGGTGGTAGTATCGCGATTGCGCGGCAACAAACTCGTCTGAACTCGGCGGCATGTCGCGGCCCATCCAACCGAACCCATTGTCGGGCATCGCCATTCCACCCAGTTTAGCCACCACGTTTTCGCATTTGGCAATGTCTGCGATACCTAACTGCCACTGCTTGAAAATCTCTTCGCGTTGACTGGCATAGGGGCCAACTCCAAGCGGTGTACCGAAATGATCAAGAATCATTACCGTTTCAGGGGCCGATTGGGCCAAAGCCAGATACTCTCGATTCTGAAAGTGATAGTGCCAACTGTCGTAGGTCAGACCTTCCTTACCTAACAATTTGAGGCCACGGCGAAAAGATTCATCCGCATAAAGCCCTTCTTCGCCACGGCCACGGATCATCAGTTCTACGCCTTCAGGCACACGCGCCAGAGCGTGACGTATACCGCGAAATCGACCTCCAGCGGCCTCTCGGTGGGCGTCCAATGTCTCCGTCAGTTTGTCGTCTCGCAAATCTGCACGGGAGACAATGGCCGCAATGGTCGCGCCATCATCGAGTTCGCTTTGCGCGGCAATTTCTGCGACAAATTCAGTTTCTCCGACACTGCGCAAGTGCTCTGGACCGCCGCTGCGATACTCCGCGCCACATTCTACAAATACTGTTTTACAGATGTTATGGCCAGAGCCGGTATCAGCATGAAGGTCCTCCAGTAAATACGGGTCCAAGGATGAATGTCGCCAAAGGTGATGATGCGGATCTACGATTCTGCGGGCGGGGTCAATAATCTCCTCGCGGTGCAATTCTAACCAACGTTGTTGTTCGGACAATTCGTTCATTCCTGACTCATCAATAAAGGGTTTGGTATGTTACTCATAGCTCGCCATTGACGGCTCGAGAAAATAGTTCGCTGTATTGCTTAGCGGTCAACTGTATTGGATTGGTCTGAGCAGTTGGATCTTCGACCGCCATCTGGCCTACCAGTACCCGTTGATCCAGATCGATGCCGATACTGCGCAAATCATGGGGAATACCTATCTGCTCACGCAGACTTAAAACCCATGCCAAAAAGCCGTCAAAACTCGGATCTGACAAATCCAGATAGCGAGACAATCTTTGGATACGCTCATCGATTTCGGCTTTATTGGCGACCAGAACATAGGGCATTAAGATCGCGTTTAACAGGCCGTGATGTGCATCGTAAAGCGCCCCGAGTGGATGAGCCAAGGCGTGCATAGCCCCAAGCCCCTTTTGAAATGCAGTAGCGCCCATTGAAGAAGCTACAATCATGTGCATTCTAGCGGTGATATCGTCTCCATTGCTTACCGCTGCCGGGAGATTATCCTTCACCAGGCGTATACCCTCAATGGCTATACCCTGCGCCATCGGATGGTAAATGTTGGAACACAGTGCCTCCAGGTTGTGTGACAGTGCATCCATACCTGTAGCAGCTGTTATTGGTGCGGGTAGTCCGAGGGTTAACTCGGGATCCAAGATAACTTTCACTGGCAGCAGTTTGGGATGAAAGATGATTTTTTTTACCCGGCGCTGCTCATCCGTTATCAGAGCAGCACGGCCGACTTCCGAACCTGTTCCTGCGGTGGTTGGCACAGCGATAATAGAAGGCACCAAGTCGGCATCAACCCCCAGCCAATTATCACCGGTGTCTTCATAGTCCCACAAGACGCCTTTTTGCCCCACCATCAGCGCGATCGCCTTGCAGGCGTCGATCGCAGAGCCACCACCAAATGCCACAAGCCCGTCGTGTTCACCAGCGCTATAAGCCGCTACGCCGTCAACAACATTTTTACCGCTGGGATTACTTTTGATTTCGCTGAACAGTTCGACCCGCAAACCCGCTTCGCGGCACCGCGCCAGCGCTGAATCAACCATGGGGAGTAAGGACAAAGCCGGATCGGTGACTATCAGGGGCGAGCGAATGCACTGCTCAACACAACATTGAGCGAGCTGACCAACACAGCCCGCTCCGGCCAAAACACTGGTGGGAAAATTCCAATTGCCCGCAAGTTCCATATCGCTCATTCTAATCCCCGATCAAATAATTTCAAAATAACGCTGCATTTCCCAGTCGGTAATATGCTTGTGAAACTCACGGCCCTCACACTCGCGGGTGGCCGCATAGTGCTCGACAAATGCATCACCAAACAGCTGTCGCGCGATCTTTGAGGCACGCAGCGCAGCCGCTGAATCCATAATGTTATTGGGTAGTTTCAATTCCGGTGGGTGCTGCTGCTCGTAGGCATTACCCTTGACTTGATCAAAGGGTTCCAGTTGATGTTCTATTCCGTAGAGACCAGAACCCAGCGCCGCCGCAAGCGCAATGTAAGGGTTGGCATCCGCTGAGCCCAGGCGAAATTCCACTCGTTGGGACTTGGCCGACCCCGGGATTAAACGCAGCGCGGTGGTACGGTTTTCGCAACCCCAGGTAGCGTCGGTGGGAGCCCAAAAACCTGGAACCATGCGAGAGTAGGCGTTCACCGTTTGTGCATACATCGCAATAAAGTCAGGCATTAGGCGCTGTTGCCCGGCAATAAAGTGCCGCTGGGCTTTACTCATGTTCATGGATTCATCTGGGTCGTGAAACGCAGAGCTGCCATCTTTTGAGTTTTTCAGCGAAATATGTATATGCCCGGACTGGCCAGGATAGTCATTCGACCATTTGGCCATAAACGTAGCCATCATCTGCCGGCGTTGCGCCCACACCTTGGTGAATGTTTTAAACAGTGCCGCCTTGTCTGCTGCGGCCTGTGCTCCATCCACTGCAATAGCAGCTTCCAATACGCCTGGGCCGGTTTCGGTATGCAGGCCTTCGATGGGGAAATCCATCGAGTCCGCCAGATCCAGTAGCTCCCGGTACAGTTCGGAATGAGTGGAGTTACGGAGCATGGAATAACCAAAGAAACCCGGGGTAATAGGTTTCAAGTTTTGGTAGCCCTTGGCGCGAACAGACTCGGGAGTTTCATCAAAAAGAAAAAACTCGTACTCGAAGGCCGCGTCGGCATCAAAGCCCATCGCGGCGCCTCGATCAATTACCCTGGACAATAAATTGCGAGGGCATATTTGGCTGGCTTCACCCGAGAAGTCACAGAGGAACAAGAGCATATTGTCTTCAAAAGGAATCTCGCGGCAGCTTTCGGGAATAATCTTTACCGGTGCGTCTGGATAACCCGTGTGCCACCCAGTGTATCTAACATCTGCGGTTTCATAGAGTTGGTCATTGGAATCCCAGCCAAGGACTACATCGCAGAAAGCGAAGCCCCCTTCCAGAGCGGAGAAGAACTTTTCTCGACTCATATACTTACCGCGCATTACACCGTCGACATCAAACAGGCCGACCTTCACGTGAGATAGCCCACGCTCGTGCACAATATTCATAGCATCTTCTGCCGTCTTTACACTTCCCGGCCCAATCATCGCCATCGCCCCTGTGAATCACGATCCAAAAGTTTACTCTAAAAACCCATCCTTGATGTATTATTCCGGCATAGACTGCTTCATCACCTCAAGGCGGAAACATCGATGACATTGCAGAGTCCACTGAAGCGGGTGATGTTACTCGACGGAGGTCTGGCCACCGAGCTCGAAGCCCGAGGCCAGGACCTAAGCCACCCCCTGTGGTCAGCACGGTTGTTGATAGAAGACCCTCAGGTCATCATCGACGCACACCTTGCCTATCTCAACGCAGGGGCCCAGTGCATTATTACGGCAAGCTACCAGGCCAGCCATCCAGGATTCGTGCAACTGGGCTATACGCAAGCGCAGGCTACTGATGCCCTGTTGCTATCAGTCGAGCTGGCCCAAAAGGCCATCAGCGCATTTCTCAACACAGAGCAATCTGTCCATGCTCCAAGAATCGCTGCCAGCATTGGACCCTACGGGGCCTATCTTTCTGATGGATCTGAATACCGTGGCGACTATGGCGTAACCCTGGAGCAACTTGTCGAATTTCATGCCCCGCGAATGGAAATACTTTCATCCTCCGAGGCCAATTTTTTGGCCTGTGAAACTATTCCCAGCCTATTGGAAGCTCAGGCGCTCAATACAGTATTGAGACAACAGGATAAACCCGCTTGGGTGAGTTTTTCCTGCGCAGACGGTGGCCATTTACACGACGGAACCCGTATTGCCGACGCTGCCAAGGTGTTCGCCGACAACGAGAAAGTATTTGCCATCGGCGTTAACTGCACACCCCCGCAGCACATGCCCAACTTAATATCCTGTATAAAAACGAGCAGCGAAAAGGCCATCGTTGTCTATCCAAATTCCGGGGAGTTTTTCGACGCGAAGACAAAAACCTGGCACGGCACTTCCAGCCCTGATGACTGCGCCAAGGCCGCTATGAGTTGGGTCCAAAGCGGAGCGACACTCATCGGCGGTTGTTGCCGTATGGGACCAGAACACATTGCAGCGATGAAAGCTGCACTGGATTTGCAAGAACCTTAAACAGCTGTTTTACTCAAGGCGATTAGCAGCAGTTGACGATAAATCTTGTCTTTTACAGAGTCGGTCTGGTCGTAGCCCATGCGCTCTAGATGTGGTGCGAAATGCTGTTCGGTTTCATCGTCAATAAAACTGGCAGCTGCGAGTTCTACCATACCCGAGGGTTTTATATGCGCCTGCAACCAGGTCAGAGCCTTTAGCAAGGTTTCTTCCACGTAGGTAAAATCACTGCCCAGTGGAAATTCAGACAGCCGCCCCTCGGGGTGATGCTCGTCATAGATAGCTTGCAAGCGCTGGGGTGTATTGTGGTAAAACTGACTGGGTATTTGATAGTCGCTGGGTAACTTACCTGCCTCTTTGGCCCTCTCCACTAACTCGTCTTGAAAGCGCGAATCACAGATCGACAACATGGCGGAAATAATTTCGGAGTCAGTTTTGCTGCGCAGATCGGCTATGCCGTATTCGGTTACCACAATATCGCGCAGGTGCCTGGGAATGGTTGTATGGCCATAGTTCCAGAGAATATTAGAACTTACATCGCCCTCTTTTGTACGAGTCGCTCTGACCAACAAAATGGAGCGAGCGCCCTCCAGCTCATGTGCCTGGGCAACAAAATTGTACTGCCCGCCAACACCACTGAGTATCCTCCCGTCTTCCAATTGATCGGCGACGGCGGCACCCATTAAAGTGACAGAAAAAGCGGTATTGATGAATCTGGCATCTATTCTGTGCCGCCGTTTTAGTGATTCCTGCCCGTAGAGTGAATTGACGAAACTGATATTGGTCATATCAATGCTCGAGAGCTCCTCCTCGCTCAGTTCTCGCAGCCCTTTGTAAAAGGCATTGGGACCCAGAAAAAACCCGCCGTGTATACAAATCTGCTTACCGTCGGGATTCTCAACCTTACGTTTCATGACCCCCGCTTTAAACAATCGAAATAGGCCGTAAGTGAACATCTCACTACAGCCATATAGCCCTGAATCAAACGCACCCAGGTTACCGGTCTCTTCCAATGCTGAAAAGCTGTCTTCGGTGTAGCCACACTGCTCCAGCAACTTGCGGTAGTTTGCATTGTCCTCGTGCCGCAGCAACACAGAGCCGGCCACAGCATCACCCAGTGCACCGATGCCAATTTGCAAGGTACCACCATCTTTAATCAACGAACTGGCGGCGAGCCCGATAAAATGTTCCGTCATACCAACGGGCATATTGGGCGTGCTCATCAAGGCGGTGTTATAGGCGGGATCATCGATAAGAATATCTATATTACTCGGATCAACAATCGCGCTGTTGCCCATAAAGGGTAGCTCCAAGTGCACTTGTCCAACCACCAGCACTGTCTCACCCAGTTCTTTGCGTTTGTGTATTCCAGGCAATAGATCGAGAATAACCTCTGGATTACAACTCAGGCTAATCTGCTTCTCACCCTGAAAGTCTCTTGTGGCAACTACCTGAGCGACTACATTGACACCGCGATTGTGCATGTCTCGTGCAACATGAGTGTAATTGCTGTTTAGGTAATTTTGCTGTGTATAGCCATTGCCCAGCTCGCTGGCGGGCGCCACAAAAAATTCGTGAACGGTAACATTGTCCGGCAGTTTCCCCGACCGAGCCGCATGCAGATAGTCGAGTTCTTCGTAGTCCGCGTAAACCCGCTCAATGAAGGGTTTGAGCAATCTTTTCTGAAGATCATTTGAGGCGCGAGGTCGCGCGAGCGACAGCGCGGTTAAAATTGTCAATGAGAGCTGCGGATTTTCAGACGCCTTTCGAAACAAGGCATTTACCAATGGATTGGGCTTGCCCATTCCCAGTGGTATACCCAGCACCACTGTTCCACCTGTTTCGTCAAAGATTGCGTCGACGGCATCGTCCAATGCTAAATAGTTCACTATCTACCCCAACTACGTTCTACCAAAGTGGCATCATCGCCCCAAGCCTTCCTGCGCGAACATAAAAAAAGGCAGCTCAGCTGCCTTCCCTTCTTACCCAATTATAGAAGCACACGGCGATACTCACCATTTGTCCTGGAACGCCTCCACACGCTCAAAGGCTTCACCGATCAATACTCCCAGCTCTCGTTCCTCACCTTCATCCAGGTACACACTAGGACGACCGTGGGCGAATCGATAATTGCACACTATAGCAATATCACCCGTGCGCCATTCAATGGGCATACCAAACTTGTCGTAGACATCGACAAATTGCTTTTTCTCCGCCTGAGTCATTTCGCTACCGTCACCGAAGGTGAGTTTGAGCGGCCGCTCATCATATGCCAGGTGCTGAACCATAGGCCAAGTATCAAACCACATACCATCGTCCGCCACACTACTGAACAGCAGGTTGCGATCCAAATCTGGAAAATACTCAAAGGCGGATGTGTAGTAACGGGTTCTCAATAATCTATTGGGACCCCACTCGACCTCAAGCCCCTTGCTTTGCGCAATCCTAGCTGCCTCTTCAGGATCTTCGGTGAGCATGGATTTTTGCCAGTGGTTATACACACCAACTTCCGCCACGCCTGCAAACGCTTCACGATCGGTAAGATTGCGGTGATAACAGATACCCAGCTGTTTCAACTTCTGGCCGAAATCGGTGGCGAGGATAGCGTCGGTTACTCCAACATTTTCAGACACAAAGGTATAGCCACGGCCCTCTATCGACTTGTGGCATAAGAAAGCAAGCATCTTTGTACTGGAACCCACATAGGCCATTTCATGATGGTAGTGAAGCCACGCCTGAAGAGGAGCACCCACTTCGTAGACATTAGGCTGGAGAGAGTCACGAGGGTTGGCACCCCCGGTATAAACCATCTCCTTCTTGACCACCAGATTTGCAATTTTGCGCATCAGCTGAAGGTCCGTCAAACCGGTATTCACCAGGTGAACCAGGCCCACCTGATCAAACATAGCATTCATGCTAACAGCAAGTTCGCTGTCCGCGCTCACATCAGCAGTCAAAAGATCGATGTCAGTACAATCTATAGTGAAAGTATCAGCGGCCAATACAGGAGAGCCCATCCACCACAGAGGTTCTATGATGTCAGGCAAAGGAGCCATCGGGTCGAGCGCAGTGTTCATTGTTCAAAACCAATAAGAGACTAAGCAGCCCAGCATTCTAACCAAGGTTGAAAGCCAGAACAATACAGAATCTAGAGCTTTTTACGCCTTCGTTCAACACCAAAACACCCGCCGCTGAGGCCTGGGAGCTACTCCGCGATGAGGTGCCTTCCGGCGCTCTCACGCATCTCTTGGGTCAGAGCGACGGCCTTGCGGGCATTGGTATCGAAATATACGCTGGAACTTTCAAGAGTGGCGGCGATCTCGCCCCTCCCAATATTGAACATTTCATAGAAAACTGTAATCGATTTGCCCCCAATTTTCCGAAGACCCGCTCTCACCTCAACAATATCACCAGTGGCGACTTCAGCCTGATATTCAATGACGTGCTTTACATCGGCCCAACCCATGCCGGTAGACGCGGCAGTATCACTACTCCAACCGAACACCTCGTTTAAAAAGTGGTAGGAGGCGTCGTCGAACATAGCGACATAGTGCCTGGTTGTCATATGGCCCATAACATCGGCCAGCCACGGATGAGCAACACCTTTGTACGCTACAAACATAAAATATTCCTAATAGTAAAAGTGATAACCAACCAGTTTATCCTGTGCCAGGGCAGCGCTGTTAGACAACCACTGGGCTTCGACATCCGGGGCTCTTATGACGAATACGACCGCCGCGCTCCCCACCAGGCGAGAGCGCCGGTGATAACCAGTGATGACCCTATCCCCAGAGCCAGCATTAATTCTCCTCCAATTTCTCCGCCCGTTGCCTTTTGGTAGGGCAACACATAGAACCAGATTAACACTGCGGAGAACAGCACACCCACGGCAATCACTGCCTGAGCAGATCGCAATGTCAGACGCTGCTTTTGCGTATCAATCTCAACTATCGGAACCTCATGCAATTGCTCGCGAAACTCGTGCTCCTGCGCGCTCACCTTGCCGCGCGAAATCATAATTTCGATGGTGATGTAACTCATCAGCGCTCCCAACAAAATCGGGTGTAAATATACCGGAAAATCTACAGCACCTGTCATAGAGAGTATCCGCGCAACCACATTGCCAAGAAACCCGGCAATAATTCCCCAGAACGCAGCGCCTTCGGTAATGCGATTGCTCCAGACCGACATGAAGGCCACTGGCCCCCAGGAAGAAGCGTAGAGAGTACCCACGAAATAGGTAATCCAAAATATTCCGCCCTGTGGAACGACGAACGCAATAGCAAGTGCACACAGACTCACACCCAACATCGCCCAGCGGCTCATGCGCAATTGTCGCTGTTCATCTTTTTTGGAATGCGGCATTAAATCATTGCTGACACTAAAACCCACTAGCGATAAAAAGGTCGACGCTGATGACAGGCCCGCTGACATAATGCCCGCCATTAGCAGCACCCCAAGAAGCGTTGGCATTACATTCATAGCCGCCCAGATCATATTTTCCTGGGCGGGGTCAATAGAGGGATTGAGCAGGTTAATACTGGCACCAGAGAGCATGAGCACTGAATACAAAATCATCACTGCTGCTGCGGTGATCGTCGCCGAGCGAATCACCGTATGCTCGTCTTTCGCCATAAGATAGCGACTTGCCTGCCAGGGACTCACCGCCACCACGACACCCCAAGCAAGACCTAGTATTACTGAATAAATGAGTGCCTCGGCGGGTACGGCATAATCGGAACCCTCGCCCACCATCCCGTGCCAGGCAATAATATCTGGCTTGGCCTCAAAGGTTGCGAGACCCTTTATCGTCGCGAACCAACCTCCGGCTTCGCTCACAATAAATCCAAGGCCTAAGATTGCGACAGCGGTAAACAACAAGAACATCATTGTGTCGGTGAGAACAACACCTTGAGACCCCGAATATAAAGTAAACAATGTGTAGCCGGACCAAGTCAGTAGCAAGGCCCAGTAAAATGACAGCCCCGTGACCTCGTGAACAACGGTGGCCGTCCCCTGAGTAACCGCCATCAAATAGCCTGTGAGCCCAAGAACGATAGAAATTCCTGATATCGATTGCACCCTGGCACTATGAAAACGCTGACCGAAGAACTCCGCTACGGTGAGAGCCCTGCTGCGGCGCAGGAAGCGCCCAAAAAACAACGCGCCAACGGTATAGCCAATACAGTTAACGGCAGTGAGCATTAATATGACCGTCGGGTAACCCGCATAGCCCTGCCCTGTCTCACCCATAAAGGCGTTGGTGCTCATAAGACTGGCAACCAGAGTGCCCACGATGAGTAAAGTGGGCGCTTGCCTGCCCGCCACAAAATAATCTTCCAGATGTTTTACTTTGCGACCGGCGTAACTACCCACCGCGAAATAAGCTGCCAGACTGATAATCAGACCGATTGTATAAACGTTCATAAGCGCACTCTTTTTTTACCAAGAGTACGCGAGTAGAGCAACCGCGAAAAGGCAAAAAAAGAGCGACAACCAGTGCCGCTCCAAATCAGACCCCTCTATACAATGCAATAACTCAGTTTTACCGATTGCTCCGAAGGAGGGTTATCGT
>JBLGAR010000011.1:0-53526 GCA_047612385.1 Cryomorphaceae bacterium
GCACTAAAATACCCCAAGGTTTCGTTAAGATTTGTTAATGCCACAGACTCAATAGACAAGCTAGCTGCACAGTACTAACCTTAGCTAGTTAATCACTCCCACCTCGATAACACATTAAAGGGTTTCAATATGAGCAAGATTTTTGATGACAATACCGTAACAATCGGTGGTACGCCTCTTGTACGCATCAATCACATTAGTGACGGAAACATTTATGTAAAGGTGGAAAATCGCAATCCAGCCATGTCGGTCAAGTGTCGCATTGGCACTTCAATGGTTCTCACTGCAGAAAAAGACGGAAGTTTAAAACCGGGAATGACGATAGTTGAACCCACGAGTGGGAATACAGGTATCGCCCTGGCCTTTGTCGCAGCTGCGCGAGGATACGGCTGCACACTGGTTATGCCGTCGACTATGAGCCTGGAAAGGCGCATGTTGATGAAGGCGCTGGGCGCGGATGTGGTGCTCACCGAAGGCAGCAAAGGGGTGACAGCAGCCATCGCCAAAGCTGAAGAGATCATCGCCTCAGACCCCGAAAATTGCTGGGGGCCCCGTCAGTTTGAGAATCCAGCAAATCCGGCGATACACGAGCAGACTACCGGACCCGAAATCTGGCGGGATACGGAAGGACAAGTAGACATTGTTATTGCAGGAGTCGGGACAGGAGGCACCATTTCCGGTATTTCCCGATATATCAAGGAAACGGAAGGCAAGGCGATTCACAGCATCGCTATTGAACCGACCTCCAGCAACGTCATCGGTGCTGCGTTGGCCGGCGTTGAGCCCTCACACGCACCTCATAAAATTCAGGGCATCGGTGCGGGGTTTCTACCAGGAAATCTGGACCTCAGCTTGATCGATCAGGTGGAGCAGGTTGAAAATGATGAAGCCATGGAATGGGCCCATAAGCTAATGCGCCAGGAGGGTATATTAGCCGGTGTATCATCGGGAGCAGCGATGGCGGCAGCACATCGAGTGTCACAGCAGCCTCAGCACGCAGGCAAGATGATCGTGGCCATCCTGCCCGATTCGGGCGAGAGATATCTCAGCTCGCCCATGTTCGCAGGTGTTTTCAGTGACAACGAGACAGTGCAATAAACACCGTTGAGATACACGGATGCAGACATCGTTGATTTCGCCGCGGTGTCTGCGCCGCACACTATCGCTTTCGCAGAGACGCTAGCCGTTCTTTCACATCCTTCCATTCGCGATCAATGACGCTGTAATAAACTGAGTCTCGGGAATAATCGCCCTGCACAATCATATGGTTGCGCAACACGCCTTCTAGATTCGCTCCAATTCTCTCCAGAGCCTTCTGCGATCTCAAATTGCGCCCGTCGGTCTTGAATGCAACACGCAGATAGCGCAGTCGATCAAACGCATGCTCTAGCAGTAAACTCTTTGCCTGCGTATTCACCGCGGTACCCTGCCACTCTCGCCCCAACCAGGTCCAACCAATCTCCAGAGAACGATGATCGGGGCGAATATTGAGAAAGCGCGTGCTACCGACTGCTTTGTCCCTACTGGTCTCGACGATGGCGAAGGGCACCTGATTGGGAGCCTCCAGCGCTTGATCAATCCACTGACGAGTATCAGCCATGTCCACAAAACAGGCTCTTGGCATAAACTCCCAATCAGCAACCTCCTGACCGCGATTAAACAGGCCCTGCGCGTGATCCTGGGACAACGGTTCAAGACGCACATTCTCACCCTTTAGCAGTACCGGATTGACCTCATAAAACATCTTACAAACCCCCTTATTTGGCCGCGTCCAACAAAGCGGCTCTGTAGTAACGCAGACCCCACGCTAACAAAGCCGCCGCCAGTGGACAAACGATAAGCGGCAAGACTGTCAGAGACTTCGCCAAAGCGAGATCGTCCTTGAAGACAAAATCCGTTAGCGCGGCGATTAGGCTGGGACCCATCGCCAGACCCAACAAGTTTGTCATGAATAATAACAGGGCTGATACCTGCGCGCGCATGCGATTTGGAGTGATTAACTGTATTGCTGCAATACAGACGCCAAAATAACTGTTGAGGAAGAAAACTATCGGGACAGCAGCCCATAGAGCCAGCGTTCCAGTGGGAAGCATCGGACCCACTGCGGCGGGAACCATCCAAATAATCGCAATCCACATCACCAGTCGCACACTCGCATCGGAGAAACCCCGCTGCAGAAGTGGCTTCACACTCCAGCCCCCTATAATAGTTCCCGCGCTGCCGGCAATGATAAAGATCAAACCGAATGTGGAACCGGCTTCTGCCCGGCTCATACCGTGGTTGCGCACCAGAAACTCCGGATACCAGGCCATCGTGCCGTAACCCAACACAGACAGCAAAGAGACTCCAAAAATGAGAGAACCGTATGCCTGCCAATGGCTCCGCAGGGTCTGCCCCACTTCACTTACGCTGTAGGTATTGACCTTGTCTGGGCCGCCGGATATCTCACCTTTACGTGTAGGCTCCACCATTAGCGAAAGCAAGGCTACCAGCAAAAACCCGGGCAATCCGACCACGATAAACGTCAGCTGCCATGGCCGAAGCTCGCCCAGTAAAGGTAAAACCGGAGAACCGTGCAGCAGAAAATACTCGTAGACCCCTCCGCCGACAATATAGGCGAGTCCACCGCCCAGAGTAATTCCCAAGGTATAGATGGCCATTGCCCTGGGGAGCGCTTCACTGGAGAAGTAGTCACTGAGCAAACTGTAGGCCGGCGGCGATAATGCGGCCTCACCGACTCCCACACCCATACGAGCAATAAACAACATCTTGAAGCTCTGCGCTACGCCGCACAGGCACGTCATCAAACTCCAGAAAAAGACGCCGATTGTGATTATGCTTTTACGGCTGCCACGGTCCGCCAAACGGGCAATAGGCAAACCGAGAAAAATATAGAACATAGAAAAAGCGAAGCCGTGAAGCAGGCTGTATTGAAAATCGCTGATATCAAAATCGGCCCGGATCGGGCCAACCAGCACCGCCATCGCATTGCGGTCAATAAACGATAGTATATAGGCCAGCAATAGCACTAACAGCGCATAATTGGCCTGGCGCTGCGTTGAGACGGCCTCGTTCACGGCAGGATAATGGTTGAACCGGTGGTCTTTCTAGCCTCGAGGTCTCGGTGGGCACTTTGAATATCGTCCAGTGCATAGCGCTGGTTAATCTCGATGACAATATCTGAACTTTGCACCCGCGAAAACAGGTCTGCAGATGACTGGCGCAATTCTTCGGTAGTGGCGGTATAGGTGATCATGGTCGGCCTAGTTATATACAAAGAACCCTTTGCCGTTAACACCGACAATTCCACTGGATCCGGCGCACCCGATGCATTGCCAAAACTTACCATTAAGCCACGCGGTGCAAGACAATCGAGCGACATCTCAAAGGTAGCCTTGCCGACGCCGTCATACACCACCGGAAGCTTACTCCCTTCGGTGATCTCCAAAACCCGTTCCGGTACATTTTCTGTTCGATAATTAATCACATGCTGATAGCCATGTGCTCGGGCAATTTCAGCCTTCTCATCGGATCCCACGGTACCAATTGCGCAGGCTCCGATACTGTTGGCCCACTGCCCAAAGATCAGCCCAACACCACCGGCGGCGGCGTGATACAGGCACGTTTCGCCCGCTTTCAGTGGGTAGGTGCGCTGCAAAAGATATTCGGCCGTTTGCCCCTTCAATAGCATTGCGGCGGCACTTTCAAAATCAATCCCCTCGGGAATTTTCACCAGGCGTGCGGCTTGCAGATTAATCGACTGCGCATAGGCCCCAAAACCTGCGGAGCAATAGGCAACCCGGTCATTGACCACCAAATCCACACCTTCGCCGACGGCCTCAACGATTCCAGCGCCTTCGAGCCCCAAGCCCGTTGGCATAGGGAGAGGATAAAGGCCGCTGCGATGATAAGTATCGATATAATTCAGGCCAATAGCCTGATTGGCAACCCGCACCATCCCCGGCCCAGGAGCCTCCAGCTCGATATTTTCAAGGCGCATAACCTCGGGGCCGCCTGTCTCATGAATCCGCACAGCCTTAATCATCGCCTGTTCTCCTTGTGTATCATCGACGATACTGATGCATCCAGTGGCTCTAAACAAGAAATACATCAGCGCGATCCGGAAAGAGCCTATGGAGGTGGGCCGCACCATTTTGCGGGGTTTCTCACCATCTATCGCTAGCAATACCGCCCCATTAGGTTAGGATGGCGGATTTTGGGGATGATTCACTTGTTCGCAGACCTACCGCTTGATCGACGGCTCTTTTTGGGCCTCGAATCCATGGAGCTTACCGAGCCAACCCAGGTGCAGGCGGAAGTCATTCCAGCTGCATTGAAGGGTGTAGACCTAATGGTGAGTGCCGAGACCGGCACGGGGAAAACGCTAGCCTACCTCATCCCCACAGTACAAACCTTGCTAGCGCATAGCGATACACGAGAAGTTGGAACCCAGGCGTTAATCCTAGTGCCCACCAGAGAGTTGGCCCGACAGGTACTAAAACAATGCCGCAAGCTCACGGCCAAGATGCCGATAGAGGTACAGGGCATCTCCGGGGGCGCCGATTTCAAATTTCAAAAAGCCATTTTGCGCAAAGACCCACACATTGTCGTAGCGACACCGGGTCGCCTGCTTGAGCACTGTGAAAAAGGCGGCGCGGAATTATCTTCGCTGAAAATTTTGATACTGGACGAAGCGGACAGAGTACTGGACATGGGTTTTCGTGACGATGTTATGAAAATTAATTCCTTCTGCCCCATGGAAAAGCAGGTTCTCATGCTGTCAGCGACCCTGAAACACAAAGGCTTGGGCGGCATAGCCAATGAGCTACTGAACGAACCACAGACGATTAGCATCGGTGAAGTGCGCCAGCCCCACAGCCAAATCTTTCATCAAATGATTCTAGCCGACAATCAACAGCACAAAGACAAAGTGCTAACCGCCCTACTCAAGCAAGGTGGATTCAAGCGCGCACTGGTTTTCAGCAACAAACGCTCCACTGCCCAGCGCCTGGCGGGGCTGCTGGCCTATCACAAACTAAAGTGCGCCACTTTGCACGGGGAGATGAGCACCGAAGAGCGCAAGTTGGTGATGTCCCGCTATGCGGACGGCAAACTGGATATCGTTTCGGCCAGTGACCTTGCTGCACGAGGCCTGGATGTGAAAAGCATAGATCTGGTCGTCAACTATGAACTGCCACGCAAGGGTGACGATTACTTGCACCGGACTGGACGCACCGGTCGTGCCGGAGAAAAAGGCATGGCTGTGTCGCTGGTGGATCATTCCGAGTGGAATTTAAGTGCGGCGATTCAGCGCTATCTCAAACTCGATTTTGAGAAACGGGCCATGCCCGGCCTCAAAGCGAAATACAATGGGCCAAAGTCGACCAAAGCTTCAGGCAAAGCCACCGGCAGCAAGAAAAAGCGCTTTGCAACCGCCGAAGAAAAAGCCAAAAGTCGTCACCGCAATCAGAAAAATAAGGGCAAGCCCTATGCCACCAAAAGCAAAGCGAAGCCAGACAACGATGGATTCGCGCCGTTAAAGAAGAAAAAGCATGACGAAGAATAAACACATAGATATCGGTCGGCCTAACACCATGCAGGTGGTTAAGCGCAGTGCTTACGGCTTATTTTTAGATGGCTATGATCGCGGAGAGATACTCCTACCCAACCGTTTTTCCCCAGAAGAAAGTAAAACGGGCGACTGGCTGGACGTGTTTGTGTATGCCGATTCTGAAGATCGCTTGGTGGCGACTACCGATACGCCCAAAGCCATGGTGGGGGAAGTTGCCTATCTGCGGGTCGCCGCTGTTAACGACACGGGCGCTTTTCTGGATTGGGGCTTACCCAAGCAGGTGTTGGTACCGTTTGGTGAGCAAGCCGATCGAATGATCGAAGGTTACTCCTACGCCGTTTATTTATACGTTGATCGACACAAAGATCGCATCGTCGCCTCCAGTAAATTGAGCAAGTTTATCCCTGAGGATTCCCCCCCTCATAGCACGGGGCAAGCCGTAGATCTCCTGATATGCGGGAAATCAGAGCTAGGATTTAAGTGCCTGGTAGATAATAGTTTTCTGGCCCTGCTTCACCACAGCGATGTGTTTCAGCCACTGACGCCGGGGCGCAAACTCGGCGGCTACATAAAACGCACTCGTGAAGATGGACGTGTGGACCTCTGTCTTTCCAAGCCCGGAGGCGAGACCGAGGGCAAACTGGAAGATAAAGTACTACAATATCTTAAAAAGCAAGGTGGTGCAGCCACCCTCGGTGACAAGACTCCGCCTGAGGAAATCTCCAGGTTGTTCCAATGCAGTAAAAAGAACTTTAAGCGAGCTTTGGCGAAGTTGTACAAGGCCAGAAAAGTGATTATTGAAGGCACACAGCTTAAACTTCCCAAAGACTGAAACCACCCAAACATCCCAAAACAGAAGCAGGAATTACCAGAACATGCCCAACCCATTATTAGAAAACCACCAGCTCCCACCTTTTTCAAAAATTAAAATCGAGCACATTGAACCTGCAATCGGACAGCTAATTGATAGAAACCGCGAGGCCATTGATACCTTGCTGGTTAGCGGCAAAGATTTTAGCTGGGATAACTTTCTACAACCCATTGAAGAAATGGAAGATGAGCTCGCCAAAGCGTGGTCACCTGTAGGACACCTCAATGGAGTGCAAAACAGCGATGAATTACGCGACGCGTACAATGCCTGCCTGCCTCTACTGTCCGAGTACAGCACCTGGCGGGGGCAACACACAGGCTTGTGCGCGGCATATCAGAAGATAGCCGACAGTGCTCAATTCAAGACACTGAGCACGGCACAGCAGGCGGCGATCAACCATGCCTTGCGGGATTTCCATCTCGGAGGAGTTGCTCTACCCCAGGACAAGAAAGAACAATACGGTAGTATTCAAAAACGACTTTCCAAACTCGGTAGTCGATTCGGCGAAAATGTTTTAGATGCTACCAACGCATGGTCAAAGGAAGTCAGCGAAGAGGAACTTCAGGGGCTTCCCCCTACAGCTCTAGCCAGCGCAAAGCAAGCAGCCGAACAGGCTGGAGTTGAGGGTTATCTTATCAATCTGGAGTTTCCCTCTTATCAGCCCGTGATCACTTATTGCAACAACGAGGAACTCCGCGAAGAGGTGTACACGGCCAACTGCACCCGCGCTTCAAATGAAGGGCCTCACAGCGGCCAATGGGACAATTCGGAAGTCATAGAGGAAATTCTGGCATTGCGTCAGGAGCTGGCCAAATTACTTGATTACGACAATTATGCCGAGCTATCACTCGCCACCAAAATGGCCGACAGCCCGGATCAGGTGATCGCATTTCTCGAGGAACTGGCCGCAAAAGCCAAACCCCAGGCACAGCGAGAATGGGGCGAACTCAACGAATTCGCCGATCGGGAGTTCGGTAAAAAACAGCTCAATGCGTGGGATGTAGCCTACTATTCGGAAAAATTCAGACAGCAGAAGTTTGAGGTCTCCCAGGAAGAAATTCGCCCCTATCTACCCATTAGCAAAGCTCTGCCGGGCCTATTTGAAGTCGTCAACCGTCTCTACAGTGTCGATATTGCAGAGGTAGATGATTTCGATCGTTATCATGCTGATGTTCGACTGTTCGAAGTCGCGCAGGATAACACTGTAATAGCGCGCTTTTACCTAGACCTTTACGCTCGAGCCAACAAGCGTGGCGGAGCATGGATGGATGACTGCAGAGTTCGCCGCTATAGCGGAGACACGCTGCAGGTTCCCGTCGCGTATTTGGTCTGCAATTTTTCTGGCCCTGTGGGAGATACGCCTGCGTTACTAACTGACCAAGAGCTCACAACGTTGTTTCACGAATTCGGTCACGGCTTGCACCATATGCTCACCCAACAAACCGTAGCGGCTGTTTCCGGCATCAATGGCGTTGCCTGGGATGCCGTTGAATTACCTAGCCAGTTTCTCGAAAACTGGTGTTGGGAAAAAGAAGCGCTGGCCTTTATTTCCGGCCACTACGAGACAGCGGAGCCCCTACCCGACGAATTACTGGAAAAAATGTTGGCTGCCAAGAACTTCCAGTCCGCGATGATGATGCTGAGGCAATTGGAATTCAGTATTTTCGATTTCCGCCTGCACATGGAGTGGGACAGCGCCTCAGAAAGTTCGGTTCAAGAGCTTCTTGATGAAGTTCGCGCAAAAATCGCGGTCAGCACTCCTCCAAGCTGGAACAAATTTCAGAATGGCTTCTCGCATATTTTTGCCGGGGGTTACGCGGCGGGCTACTACAGCTACAAGTGGGCTGAAGTGCTATCCGCCGACGCCTTCTCCAAATTTGAGGAAGATGGAATCTTCAATCCGGTAACAGGTGCAGCCTTTCGGGAGAACGTTCTCGAGATGGGTGGTTCCAGGGAGCCGATGGATTTGTTTGTGGCGTTTCGTGGTCGTGAACCCGCGATTGAACCGTTACTGCGGCATTCGGGAATAGCGGCCTAAGACGCTCTCCGCCAAATGGAACAACCTTTCTGTCCTGGCCCAGAGGCGACACATAACTCCACTTCTCTAAGATCCTCATCGCCTGTATCTTCTATAAGCTTTTGCAGTAAGTAGTGAGAAAACTCCTCCACCGTGGCATTTCGAATGGGTAGAACCAAGGTATCGCTTTTTAGAAACAGCATTTCATCGTCGGCAAAAGCTACCCGATAGTATTTTCCATCCTCTTCGATTTTCTGGAAAAGCGAATCAGCAGCGAGCACCATATACTCATCGAGCGAATCGCAAAGTGTTTTCAGGCGAGTCTTGTAAACGTTATAGTCGGCGGAAAAACCATTATTACCCATCGGCGCAACAATACGCGCAGACACGGAATAGTTATGGCCGTGTAAACGCTCACGATCAGTGGCAGAAAATATCGTGTAATGCGCCGCAGAGAATTTGTGGCTCTCTTTGTCGATGTACAGCGTAGTCAGTCGTTCCATCATTGAGGTTTCCAGAATTTGTGTCGAATGTGTACAGGTACTACGCTGTATTTGCGTTCCCCGATCGTTTCTAGTCCTGTTATTGTATAATGATGCTCTAGTATATCGCTTGGGGACGCTAACTGTCAGCTATAGCGAACGCCCCAGGCGCGCGATGCCTGTTCAAAGTGCGTAAACAGACAACCTATCCAGGAACTTCAAGATCTATGAAAACAGCAATAATAACCGGCGCCAGCGTAGGTATCGGCTCAGCAGCCGCGCGAACTTTCCTCGACGATGGCTTTACAGTTTACAATCTGTCGCGACGCCCCTGTGACGTTGCAGGCGTTAATAACCTGGCTTGCGACTTAGCGACGCCTGCCTCAATTGACGAATGTTGCGAGGCGCTCAAAACAGCGATTGCAAAAAGTGACAGTGTCGCGCTAGTGCACAACGCCTGCCAGATGCGCAAAGACAGCGCACTCGACAGTGACAGCGACAGTCTTAGAGAAGTACTGGAGACCAACGTTGTCGCGATCAACAGCATTAATCAGTACCTTCTAGGATTATTACCACGGAGTTCCAGCGTCTTATATATCGGCTCGACCTTGTCCGAGAAAGCCGTGGCTGGGTCATTCAGCTATGTGATCTCAAAACATGCAGTGCTGGGTATGATGCGCGCCAGTTGTCAGGATCTAATGGATACAGGCATTCACACCGCATTAATCTGCCCGGGATTTACTAACACGGAGATGTTGCGCACTCACCTGGGCAACGATCAGGAAGTAATGAAAGCCATCGGCGCCATGAACAGTTTCGGGCGACTGGTAGAACCAGAGGAAATCGCTAATTTGATCCACTGGAGCCACTGCAACCCCGTCATTAACGGAGCGGTACTTCACGCCAATCTAGGCCAAAAGGAGTCCTAAGCCTTGGGGGAGCACGAACAATTACGCGAACGTCGAGAACGCGTTTTCCTGGTCCTTGCCGGGACTTTTTTATGCGCAATGACACTGCTGAATGTCATCGGAATCACACGATTTATCCAATTGGGCCCGATGGCGCTGGCGGTCGGTGTTCTGCCCTACCCCATTACGTTCTTATGCACCGACCTGATTTGCGAGCTTTATGGCAAGAGCCGCGCTAATTTCCTGGTGACCGTGGGCTTGTGCTTAAATTTTTTCATCCTGTTCGTTCTTTTTTTGGGAGACGCCATACCCGCTGTTCCGGCGGCTAGCATGCCACCGTGGCAGGTTTTACAATTGGCTGCACCAATCTCCCTACCCAATGGTGATGTCGTACAAGACAGTGTCGGACTGTACCAGCTTATCTATGCGACTAGTTCCGGCGCAGTCTTTGCCTCGATGCTGGCCTATATTGCCGCGCAGTACTGCGACGTTAAGTTGTTTCACTATTTCAAACGCGTCACCAAGGGTAAACACCTGTGGCTCAGAAACAACTTCAGCACCTTGATGAGCCAAATGGTCGATTCCATCATGGTGATTACCGTGACTTTTGGAGCGGCCTTCTATCGCGGTGAAATGGCCTTTGAGGTGTTGCTGGTGCTGGTGGGCAGTAATTATCTGTTTAAGGCCAGTGTGGCTTTACTAGACACGGGCCCATTCTATTTTGCCGTATACAAGCTGCGCACCTATCTTCAGCTTCAACCCAATGAGACTGTAGTCAGCCACTACCAATCCAGTAACCGGGCGGCTTAAGCCGCCTCCACTCTATTGACGATATCTATCGCGGCCTCTCCCCGGAACTGGGCGAGTAGCGCCTGTTTCCGCAGTGCTAGTCTTTCCCTGTTTTGATCTTTGACGTGTCCAAATCCTCTCAATTGAGCGGGAAGATCTGCCAATTGGCGAGCGATTTCGTAGTTTTCTTGCGTGAGTCCGGCCATGAGCACGCCGAGCAGTTCAGTGTATTCACTAATATCTGCCCGCTCCTGTTTTCGCTCCTGGGCGTAGCCGAACACGTCTAGTGCAGTGCCTCGCAGAAATCGAAGCTTAGAGAGTAACTGGAATGACTTCATCATCCAGGGACCAAATTCACGCTTGATAAGGTGGCCAGTATGAGGATCACGCTTGCTGAACAATGGCGGAGCCATGTTAAAACGCAATTCGAAGTCACCTTCAAACTGCTGGTGAAGCTTCTCTAGAAATTCTCCATCACTGAAGAGACGGCCTACTTCATACTCGTCTTTGTAAGCCATAAGTTTATACAAATGGCGTGCCGCTATTTCGGTAATAGAATCAGCCTGCTCGGCTCTTGGATCAACAGCACCAATGGTATCTATTCGAGCACCATAGGCATTCGCATAGCCTTCATTTTGATACTGCGTCAGCCGATTCATTCTGTCATGAACAATCTCCGACAAGCTCGCAGGCGGCGGCTCGGGTTCGTCCGAGGAGATCAAACCCATGACCTTGTCAGGTTGATCCGCACAGCGGCGCCCCCACAAGAAAGCCTGCTTGTTAAACTCCACAGCAACCCCATTGAGCTCTATGGCCTCATCCAGTGCCTGCGCTGAAACAGGCACCAGACCTCGCTGCCAGGCGAAGCCCAGAAGGAAAAGGTTGTTGCCGATGGAATCTCCCATCAAGGCGGTCGCAACCGCCGTGGAATCAATGAAATGACAACCCTCCTCACCAACTTCCGCGAGGATTTTGTCTTTCATCGATTGGGTCGGGAACTGCTCGTCCGGATTAAGTATAAATGAGGATGTGGGCACTTCGGCATCATTGACTACAGCGTGCGAACGGCCCTGCGCCACTTTCCCCATCGATTCATAGGTTGTGGTAACCACCAGGTCACAGCCTAATAATAGGTCGGCCTCTCCCGCCGGTATTCTCACCGCAAGAATATCGTCCTGAGTTTTGGCTACACGCACATGACTTACCACGGCGCCGAATTTTTGCGCGAGCCCTGTCTGATTCATTGTGGCGCAGCCCTTGCCCTCTATATGAGCCGCCATAGCCACCAGTGCGGTGATCGTGAGAACGCCGGTGCCGCCCACACCTGTGACCACGGTATTCCATGGCCGCTCCAAAGCAGGCAATACAGGTTCTGGCAAGGGATCGAACAGAAGGTGTTCGGAATGAGGGCCCACGGCGGGTTTGCGCAGGCTTCCACCTATCACCGACACGAAGCTGGGGCAAAAGCCGTTCGCGCAGCTGTAGTCCTTATTACAGGAATTCTGATCAATCTTTCGCTTGCGCCCCAACTGCGTTTCATCAGGCAAAATGGAGAGGCAATTAGACTTAATACTACAGTCACCGCAGCCCTCACAGACCGCGTCATTAATAAACAAACGTTTGGGCGGGTCAATTAGAACACCCTTTTTTCGACGACGTCGTTTTTCCGCAGCACAGGTCTGCTGATACACAATGATTGATGTGCCTTGATATTCACGCAGCTCTGTTTGCAAAGCATCCAATTCATCGCGATGGTGTAAGGTGTAACCCCCTATCGCCCCGAACTGCCCGCGCCACTGTTCAGGTTCATCACTGACCAGAGCGATACGACGCACCCCCTCGCCTTTGACTTGATAGATCAAATCTTCAACGCTAAGCGAGCCATCTATCGGCTGACCGCCGGTCATAGCAACCGCATCGTTATACAAAATCTTATAGGTGATATTAACTCCAGAGGAAACCGCTGCGCGGATAGCCAAAATACCCGAATGAAAATAAGTGCCATCTCCCAGGTTTTGAAACACGTGCTTGGTATCTGTGAAAGGCGCCTGGCCAATCCATGTCGCGCCTTCGCCTCCCATCTGGGTGAAGGTATGGGTCTCGCGATCGGGCATCCAGGTCGCCATGTAGTGGCAGCCAATGCCGCCCAGAGCGCGGCTTCCTTCTGGGACTTTAGTCGATGTATTGTGAGGGCAGCCAGAACAGAAATGCGGCACTCGCTCCAAAGAGACCCGAGGTATGGCCAGGGACAGCTCTTTCTTCTCAATCCACGCTACCCGCGCATCCATTACTTCGGAGCGATAAAAGCGCCTAATTCGCTTCGCAATGGCCAGCGCAACCATGGCCGGAGTCAGCTCTGACAAATTGGGCAACAGATCTCGGCCTTGTTCATCAAATTCGCCAATCACTCGAGGACGAGCATGCACGGGATTGTTGTAAAGCTGTCCTGTGAGTTGATCTTCGATAATGGAGCGCTTTTCCTCCACGACTAATATTTCTTCCAAACCCTCCGCAAAGGCGTGGGTTGCTACCGGCTCGAGCGGCCAGCTCATGCCCACTTTGTAAACACGAAGGCCAATTTCGGCTGCGATATCTGCGGTAATTCCAATATCTTCGAGTGCCTGCATTACATCGAGATAAGCCTTGCCGGTTGAAACAATGCCAAAGCGCGCTCGGGGGCTGTCCAGTACCACTTTGTTTAGTCCGTTAACTCGGGCAAATTCCCTGGCGGCGTAGATCTTGAATTTATTCAGGCGCAATTCCTGCTCCAGAGGCTTGTCGGGCCAACGAGCGTGAACGCCGTCTTCGGGTAACTGAAAGTCTTCAGGAATTGCAATCTGAATTCGGTTCGGATTTATGTCGGCTGAAATGGCCGAATCCATGTTTTCTGTTATCGCCTTCAGCGCAACCCAGCACCCACTGTAGCGCGACAGCTCCCAGCCAAATATACCCAGATCCAGAACCTCCTGAACGTTTGAGGGGCACAGGACCGGCACAGATGCTCCGATAAACATATGCTCAGACTGATGCGGGAGCGTAGAAGATTTACACGCGTGATCATCGCCAGCCACCGCAAGCACACCTCCGTGCTTGGACGTCCCAAAGGCATTCGCATGCTTGATAACATCCATACTGCGGTCCACGCCTGGCCCCTTGCCATACCACATGCCGAATACACCATCGTATTTTGCCCCCGCGAACAGGTTGGTTTGCTGAGAACCCCATACCGATGTCGCCGCCAAATCCTCATTGACTCCCGGTTGAAAATGGACGTTATGCTTGTCCAGCCAGGGCTTTGCCTTCCACATGGCCTGGTCGACGCCGCCGACCGGCGAACCGCGATACCCCGAAATAAACGCCGCCGTATTTAAACCTCGCTGCTGATCACGTTGATGTTGCAACATGGGCAGACGAACCAGTGCTTCGATACCAGTCATGTAAGCGCGGTCTCTATCCAACGTATACTTGTCATCGAGACTGACTTTGCGGGCAGAGGAAGATTCAAACTTAGGCATCGCGATGATTCCGGCGTATAAATGAGGTGATCTACTAGTGTCGCTGATTTGTGGCGGATTTTTTATCCTAACTAAGCCCCTAAAAACTCATATAATGTCTAATTTAGACTACAATTCTAATTTTTGAGGCTAATTAACCTATGAAACTAAATAAACAGGACATTAAGATCCTAAGCTTGCTTCAGGAGGACGCCAGTATCAGCACCTCAAACATCGCTGAGCTGATTAATATGTCGCAGTCACCGTGCTGGCGAAAAATCAACCGGCTTGAACAGGAGGGTTACATCAAGCGTCGCGTCGCTCTTCTCGACCGGGCGGCGCTGGGAATGGACGTTGTGGTATTTTCGACCATCAACCTGACCTCAACTGGGCGCCAGAATCTGCTAGAATTCGAGCATGAAATTATCCAATACCCGGAGGTCGTCGAGTGTTATACGATGACAGGAATCTGGGACTATATGCTAAAAATTGTGACCCGCGACATACGCCATTATGAAGAGTTTGTTCGCAACACTTTGACAACCAGCCCCGCGATCCGGGAGCTACATTCACACATGGCAGTCACCGAAATAAAGAACAGCACCGAGCTACCCCTGGAAACCCAACTGTAAATCAGGTCAAACAATGATCCAAAGTAAACTGCCCAATGTGGGCACCACAATATTTACCCGCATGTCCGCATTGGCAGCACAGCACGGCGCTCTCAATTTGTCTCAAGGCTTCCCCGATTTTGATGGTCCACTGGCGATGCGTGAAGCCTTGGTGAAACATGTAATGGATGGGCACAATCAATATGCGCCCATGGCTGGCGTGCTGGCTTTGAGGGAACAAATCGCTGAGCAAATCGAGATCAACCGCCAGGTAAAGTGTGATCCGGGCGATGAAATCACGGTAGTACCGGGCGCCACTGAAGCTATTTTTTGCGCCATCCACGCGGCCATAAGACCCGGTGACGAAGTCATTGTCTTCGACCCCTGCTATGACAGCTACGAACCTGCAATCGAATTGGCGGGCGGCAAGGCGATCCACGTGCCACTGACGCAGATAGATTTTACTATCGACTGGGAGCTGGTCGAAAAGTCCATTGGCACTCGCACCCGCATGATTATTATCAACTCACCACACAATCCGAGTGGTGCGACGCTGAGCCATCAAGATTTACTAACACTTGAACAATTGGTCGAAGAGAAAGATCTACTGGTTATCAGCGACGAGGTTTATGAACATCTCGTGTTCGATGAAGAACAGCATCTTAGTGTCTTGCAATATCCCACGTTGAGGCTCAGAAGCTTTGCCGTTTTCTCCTTTGGCAAAACCTTCAGTGTTACCGGCTGGAAGACGGGTTACTGCGTTGCGCCGCCTGCACTAACGGCGGAGCTGCGAAAAGTGCATCAGTTTGTCGCCTTCGTCGCCGTAACGCCGATACAAATGGCGCTAGCAGATTTCATGCGCGATGAACCGCTGTATCCCGCCAGCCTTGCAGCCTTCTATCAAGCTAAGAGAGACTTGTTTTGCAGTGCTTTGAGCGATTCAAGATTTTCGATCACACCCAGTGCCGGGACTTATTTCCAACTGTTGGACTACAGCGCTATTACAGACACTGAAGACGCTGCATTGAGCATTGACTGGATAAAAGAAAAGGGCATTGCCGCAATACCCATATCGGTTTTTTACGAAAGCCCCCCCAAACAACACTACTTGCGCTTTTGTTTTGCAAAAAGCGATGACGTATTACAGCAAGCAGCGGAGTTACTATGCAAGATTTAACCGTTACATTGGTTCAATGTGAACTCGCCTGGGAACGCCCGGAAGACAACCGCCGGCAGATAGGTCAATTGATCGACACTATTACCGAGCCCACTGACCTGATCGTTTTGCCGGAAATGTTCACTACCGGATTCTCGATGAATGCGCTGGCGAATGCCGAGGAGGTAGGAGGCACTACCGAACAGTGGATGCTCGAGCAAGCTAGCGCAAATAATTGCGCAGTTACCGGCAGTATCGCCGTGCGTAAAGGCGAAAACGTCTACAACCGCATGCTGTTCGCCAGCCCTGAAGGCATCGAGTTCTACGACAAGCGGCATCTCTTCCGGATGGCAGGAGAACACAAACGGTACGCCTCGGGTAAAGAACGAGTGTCCGTATCATGGCGCGATTGGCGTATTAATTTGCAGGTTTGCTACGACCTGCGGTTCCCCGTTTTTAGCCGCAATCAAGGCGATTATGATTTGCAACTCTTTGTGGCCAACTGGCCGGCCAAGCGCAGCTACCACTGGCGACAATTGCTCATAGCCAGAGCGATCGAAAACCAGGCCTGTGTCGTGGGTGTTAACCGGATCGGGAGTGATGCGAACGGTATGGACTATCAAGGGGACAGCTTGGCGATATCCGCCAATGGGACAATCCTGGAAGATTTGCAGGATCGCAGTGAAGTTGCGCAGGTGGTGCTAAGCGCTAAAGAACTTACCGAATATCGAGAAGCATTCCCCTGCCATCTCGACGCCGATAATTTCGCCCTGGAATAGCCTTCGGGGCGGGGTCTACCAGCCGAGCTGCTCCTTGACGAATGGAACCGTTAGAGGGCGTTTATGGGCGAGCGAGGCAATATCTAAATCGCGCAAAAGTGACAGTAGCGAACTAAGCGCACGGGGCGCGCGACTGACAATATATCTAGCAACTTCGGCGGGCATTTCTAAACCCAAACGCTGCGCCCTAAAGCGCAGAATTTCGTGCTTGGTATCATCCGAGGCGCTATCAAGTTGATAGACTTCACCCCAGGTCAAACGACTCTGTAAATCGGGTAGTTCTGCGGCTAACTCGCGTGGAGCCGCACTGCCGCCAAAGAAAAGCTGGCAACGTTTTTCTCGGGCGCGATTAAAAAAATGAAATAATTCCAGCTCCCAGTCTGCGTCACCCAGTACTGAATCAATATCGTCGACGCAAACCAACTTTAAGTTTTCCATATCTTGCAGAACCTCGTGGGGCGGATATGATCCCAGATCGGCAAGCGGCAAATAAAGTGAACTTTCGCCAGCGAGATGGCAGGCACCCTGGAGCAGATGGGTTTTACCGGTATCCTTGGCTCCATAGCAATAAAGAAAAGCTTCCCCGCCCTCTGCCAGCTGCCGCTGCACTGCATCGAGCAGAGGTTTTGCAGAATCGCTGGGGAGAAAGTTGTCCAGGGTTGTTTCATCGCGCAGCTCGATATTCAGTGGCAATTGTCGGGCGGTTGCACCTTTCATTCACTGGTGCCTGCGTAGAGGTCGGTAGAACGATAGTGCGCGATAGCATGGCGAGCAAAAACGGTGATCACAGCGGCGACTGGGAGGGCGACGACCACACCGACAAAACCCGCAATCTGTCCTCCTGCCATCAAGGCAAATATGACAGCAACGGGATGTAAGCCGATTCGATCACCCACGAGAATGGGAGTCAAAACCATGGACTCAATGATCTGTCCAAATCCAAAAATTAGCGCAACCCACAGTAATACACCCAGCTCTTGAAACTGAACATACGCTGCGATGAGAGAGGAAATAATCCCCACAAGAAATCCAAGGTAAGGAACCATACTAGCCAATCCCGCGATCACACCCAACAACAGAGCCAGTTCGACTCCCAATATCCAAAGACCGATCCCATAAATAAATCCAAGGGCGCACATGACAATAAACTGTCCTCGCAAAAACGACCCGACAACTTCATCGCCCTCGGACACCATGGTGGCGACTTGCTTCTGCCAGGCCATAGGTATTATGCGCAGGGCTTTCTCAACCAAAATATCCCAGTCCCGCATCAGGTAGAAGGCTACCACTGGCACCAGTGCGAGATTCGCAATTCCCAATAGCAGCGAAATACCCGAACCCGTAATCCGCTTGGTGGTCTCGGCCATGAATTTACCCAGGGTTTGCCAGTTATCCGCCAACTGGCTAGACAAGTCTAATTTCGGCAGCAACTCAGGTGGCAAACTGAGACGTTGCTGGAACCATGGCATCAAAGAATGCGTAAGCCACTGGTAAAAATAAGGCACTTTCTGTATCAGAACGTCAACTTGAGTTAACAGTAGAGGGACAAAAATAAGCCCCGCAATCACCATAAATCCTGTGAGAAAAATGAATACGATAGAAACGGCAACGGTCCGATTCAGCTTATGGGACTCCAACCAGTCCACCACAGGGTCTCCCAGATAGGCGATCAAACCACCCAGAACAAAAGGCAGCAATATGGGTTGCAGTAGATAAAATGTCAGCCAAAAAAAAGCAAAAACGGCTAGAACCAGCGGCCATCGATTGACCGAAATGAGTGCGCCTGCAGGGTCCAACTCTTCGGTAGGGCCTAGTTCTTCTATAGGGTCTAGTTTTTCCATTGGTAACTCAATTGAAAAGTATTGGATGCATTCGAGATAGGAGCAAGCCTGCGATTTAGCTCAATAATTTTTCGAAGGCGCGAGGCTTCAGCCTGGGCAGTGATTCTAAGAAGAATCTGGTCTCCCTCGATCTCCTCTATGTTGGCGTGCTGGATCAGTTCGAGACTTTCAAGCCAGCTGACTATTTTTGAGTAATCAGCATAACTGTTTACGCCGCGGACCAACATCAAGACACCAGCCAGATCCGTTTTCGAGGCTGCCAGGGAATATTTCTCGGACATCTCTTCCGCCACCAAAGAAGCTCCTGAATTCGTGAAATCATTGACAGAAACTGCGCTGACGGTTCGATCGACGCGGCCGTTGCCTGAAATATAGGCCCAGTCACCCAACCATTCTCCTGTTGAGAGTTCCGTCACACGCCCCGCCAAGATATTCTGAACACCGTAACGGCGAGACGCGCTCAAAAGTGGAGACGCGCGCAAGCGCCAGACATCATCCACCTCCAGAGCCGTCGTATCCTCCAGGTCCAGCAGCGGCGCACGCAGTGGCACACCGCGAGTAGAGAAGCTCTTTTGAATCGCTTGAAGGACCCCCGGAAAGGAATCACTACCTACAAATTGTCTGCCTGTAGCACTTTGAACCACTATCCAGACCAGCACTGTCGGGCGATTCGCCGTCCAAAGCGGAGCGCCCGAGTCGACCACTAAACGGGAGATAACAGACCCATCAAACTCAAATTTTGCCGACAAATCGCCATCGGTATCCTGATCCCGAGTGTAGGAATACTGCTGAACGTAGCTGCGCGCTTTTTCAAGCTCGGTCAGGATGACCGGGTTTTCCAGCACCTCAACACTGCCAGACACTTTAATGAACACTTGCTGAAGTGCAAGCAATGACGATTTCTCTAGCGCTTGGGGTCCATGATCAGCGACCGGCACCTCGGCCTCATAGAGATCGTCCACCAGCGCCGCATAAACAGGCATACCGGGCAACAGCACAAGAGCAAGAGCACAAGATCGAACAACTCTAAACGCAATGAAGGACACTTTCATTTATACAAGCTTCTTAACAAAACAAACAGCCCCGTATTGTAGCAGCAGCACAGCGCAACACCACAGCGCAACAAAACACGCACAGCAGGTGCCAGCACAGTATTTACACTGTCGAGGCTGAATTTCACGCACAATCACGCTAGAATACTGCGCACCTAAATACACCTCTTTAAGAATACTGGACTGACAGCCCATGAGCGATGAAAGCAACAAAACTTCTCTGAGCTACAAAGATGCCGGCGTCAATATCGATGCCGGCAATGCCTTGGTTGAGCGTATTAAAGGCGTATCGAAACGCACTCGCCGCCCAGAGGTTTTGAGTGGGCTGGGAGGGTTCGGTGCACTTTGCGAGATTCCAGCTGGATATCGGCAGCCAGTACTGGTTTCGGGTACCGATGGCGTTGGCACCAAATTGCGGCTGGCTATGGACATGGGAATCCATAACACCATAGGAATAGATTTGGTGGCCATGTGCGTAAACGACCTGATCGTAACCGGTGCGGAACCTCTATTTTTCCTGGATTATTACGCAACAGGCCAGTTGAGCGTGGATACCGCAGTGGATGTTGTCGAAGGCATTGGCACAGGCTGCGAACTGGCGGGCTGCGCCTTGGTCGGCGGTGAGACCGCTGAAATGCCGGGTATGTATGAGGGCGAAGATTACGACCTGGCCGGATTCTGCGTGGGCGTTGTCGAGAAAGCTGAGATAATAGACGGCAGTGGTGTGATACACGGCGACAGCCTCATCGCTTTAGCCAGCAGTGGTCCCCATTCAAATGGCTTTTCGCTCATTCGAAAAATCCTTGAAGTGAGCAATGCCGACCTCGGTGAAAAGCTGGGGAACACTACTTTGGGTCAGGCATTGCTTGCCCCGACTACGATTTATGTCAAAGCGTTACTGGAACTATTTCGAAACACACCCGTTAAAGCGCTATCACATATAACCGGCGGTGGTTTGCTCGAGAACTTGCCCCGTGTTCTGCCCCAAGATTGTCACGCCATCATCGAGACCGCCAGCTGGCAGTGGCCCGAGGTTTTCAAGTGGTTGCAGGAAAAGGGCAATGTAGAAACCTCTGAAATGTACCGCACCTTCAATTGCGGAGTCGGTATGGTACTTTGCGTGGCCGCCGAAAATGAGCAGGCCATTCTGGCTCAGCTGAACGAGGCCGGGCTCAAAGCCTGGAACATCGGCACGATTGCCGAAGGCGAAAATGAGGTCGTGTTTCGTTAATGAGCGGCAAACGTATAGCCGTTCTTATCTCAGGTCGCGGCTCAAATCTCCAAGCCTTCATCGACGCGATTACGACGAAGCAACTCGATGCTGAAATTTCTTTGGTTTTAAGCAACAGACCAGATGCCGCTGGCCTCGAAAGAGCCGCCTCAATAGGAATAGCCACCGGCTGCGTGAACCATCGCGAATTTTCCAGCCGCGAAGATTTTGATAGCGCACTGGTAACGTGCCTGGACGAATACAACATAGACCTGGTTATACTCGCAGGATTCATGCGAATCCTGACCCCCGTGTTTATCGACGCTTTTGCGGGCCGGCTATTGAACATACACCCTTCTTTGCTGCCTAAGTATCCAGGACTGAACACTCACCAAAGAGCACTGGATGCCGGCGATACCCAAGCGGGTGCTACCGTGCATTTTGTGACCGCTGAGCTCGACGGGGGGCCCGCTATCTTGCAAGCGGCAGTTCCTATAACAGAACACGACACAGCTGATACTCTGGCACAACGTATTATTATTGAAGAGCACTGCATTTATCCGATAGCCGCCAAGTGGTTTTTGGGGGGTCGGCTGAAATTAACCGAACAAGGAGCGATTTTTGATGGCCAGATACTGCCCTCCACCGGCGTTGCCAATCGCGATGTCTAGTTTTAGGTTTCAAGCACTATTGGCCATATTGATGACCCTGACCACCAGCGCCTTCGCGTCAGATGGTGCCGAAGTTTCAACCCGGGGATTACAAATCAAGCCATACACCGCACAGTACGTTACCAAAACCCGAGGCCTAAGCATTACTATTGATCGCGAGTTGATCCGCAAAGCCGACGATACCTATGAATTGACCAGCGGCGGCAGCAAATTCATCGCGGGCTTTAAGGAAAGCAGCCACTTTAGCTTAGGAGATTCAAATATTATTCCTGTGTCGTATGTCTATCAGGGCAGCGGCTTAATGAACCGTCGTCGCGAAGTGAAGTTCACGCCCGGTGCAGACACCTTGCAAAGCCTTTACAAGGATAAATGGTACGAGCTGCCCTATACGAACAACACCTATGATCGTATGACTCAACAAGAGCAAATGCGCCTAAGATTGATGGGCGAGGACACCGCCCCAGAATCTGTGATACTCACCATCGCGGACGGCAAACGTATTAAAAACCATCAACTCCAGCTTGTTGCCAAAGAGAAGCTTGAGACGCCAATGGGGATGGTGGACACGGTCCATTACCAGCGGTTGCACAAGGATGCGGATCGCAAGTCGGATATTTGGCTGGCACCCCAGTGGGATTATTTGATGGTCAAGACCCTACACGTGGAGAACGGCAGCCCGGTTGAGGTTGATATCACCAACGCCACTATTGAAGGCATCGTTGTCACCGGCGAGTAACTTAGGCCTTGGGTAGCGTTACACCGCGCTGGCCCTGATACTTGCCGCCGCGATCTTTGTAGCTTACCTCGCAGGGCTCATCAGACTCAAAAAATAGCATCTGAGCGACACCTTCGTTGGCATATATTTTTGCCGGCAGTGTCGTCGTATTGGAAAACTCGAGGGTCACATGACCCTCCCACTCAGGTTCCAACGGAGTAACATTGACGATAATTCCGCAGCGGGCATAGGTAGACTTGCCCAGGCAAATTGTAAGTACGTTGCGTGGAATACGGAAGTATTCCACCGTGGATGCCAAAGCGAAGGAGTTGGGAGGTATCACGCAAACGTCACTGTGCACGTCTACAAAACTACCCTCGTCAAAATCTTTTGGATCTACCGTGGCAGAATTAATATTGGTAAATACCTTAAAGTGTTCTGAACAGCGAACGTCGTAACCATAGCTAGAGGTGCCGTAGGAAATCAGGCGCCGCTCACCAGAATAGCGCACTTGATCAGCCTCGAAGGGCTCTATCATCGCCTGCTCCTGGGCCATTTGACGAATCCATCTGTCTGCTTTGATTGTCACCTTATGTCGTACCTCTTTCGTCGCCTTTTGCGAAACTGTTTCTAATGCGGACCACTCAATCTCAGTCGTCGGAAATAGTAATTTCCGGAAAAGACTGGACTGAAGATCCCGCAGCTGTATTTTCAAGGGCCGCACTCAGTGCGGCAGCGGCTGCTAAATACACGGCCGTAATGGGAGAGTCGGGCTCCGCGACTACAGTTGGGGTTCCAGCATCGGTCTGCTCACGAATGGAAAGCGCCAGTGGCAAACTTCCCAACAACTCGACCCCATAGTCCTTGGCAATCCTCGAGCCACCATGCTCCCCGAAAATGTGCTCAGCATGACCGCATTCGCTGCAGATATGGACCGCCATATTTTCGATCACCCCCAAGATTGGCACGTTGACCTTGCGGAACATTTCAATGCCTTTCTGCGCGTCCAGCAAAGCAACATCCTGGGGTGTAGTCACGATAACGGCACCCGCCAGCTTCGCCTTTTGAGTCAGCGTGAGATGAATATCACCGGTTCCCGGTGGCATATCGATAACAAGATAGTCCAGTGGCCCCCAAAGTGTTTGCTCCAGCATCTGCGTGAGCGCACCTCCGGCCATAGGTCCCCGCCATACCGTTGGGGTGCGCTCATTGACCAGATAACCCATCGACATGGTCAAAAGACCGTGAACTTCTATGGGCAATAGAAACTGTCCACCCTGCTGCTCAGGTTTGACGTCATCGGCTATCCCCAGCATCAATTGCTGGCTGGGCCCGTATATATCGGCATCTAACAGGCCAACTTTTGCTCCTTGAGCCTTAAGGGCGAGGGCCAAATTGACCGCCGTAGTCGATTTCCCAACTCCACCCTTGCCCGAAGCAATGGCAATTATGTGCTTGATTTCATTCATTGTGTGACTGCTTTTGGCGTGATTACAGGTACAGGCAACACCGGTCGGTGCGCCACAAGGCCGCTAGTATAAAGGGCCGAGCAACATTCAACAATGCCACAGCCCACTAATGAAAAGCTGAGGTAATAACGCTATAGTATCGCCCTTTTTTGACACTCCTGGAGACATCTCTACCATGGCCGATTCTGCACCGCGCGACATCCTGGTGACCAGCGCCCTCCCCTATGCCAACGGATCCCTACACCTGGGCCATTTGTTGGAAATGGTGCAGACCGATATCTGGGTGCGCTTCCAGAAATCGCGCGGCCATAATTGCAGTTACGTCTGTGCCGATGATGCGCATGGCACCGCTATCATGCTCACAGCTGAATCTTTGGGAATTACCGCTGAACAGCAAATAGAGGCGATACAGACGGAGCATGAAAGAGATGCAGCCGGTTTCCTGATCGGTTTTGACAATTACTCGTCAACACACTCCCCGGAAAACAAAATCTGGAGCGAAGAGATCTATCGGCGACTGCTGGCAAACGGCCACATAGGGCGCCGGTCTATCGTTCAGGCTTTCGACCCCGAAAAGCAGTTGTTCCTGGCTGATCGGTTTATTAAAGGTACATGCCCTAGGTGCAAGACAGAGGACCAATATGGCGATAACTGCGAATCCTGCGGCGCCACCTATAGCCCAGCAGAATTAATTGACCCGGTGTCGGCAATTTCCGGCGCTACTCCAATCGAAAGGGAGTCCGAACACTATTTCTTTAAACTTCCTGAATTCTCCGCGATGTTAAAAGAGTGGATCGATTCAGGGACCTTACAACCACAGATCGCCAACAAATTGCGCGAATGGACAGATGCGGGTCTGCAGGAATGGGACATCAGCAGAGACGCCCCCTATTTCGGTTTCGAAATTCCCGATGCACCTGGAAAGTACTTTTACGTGTGGTTAGACGCTCCAATAGGCTATCTCGCCAGCTTCCAGATCTTTTGCGAGAGAGAGAACATTGATTTCGACAGCTACTGGCAACCCAACTCTACCGCGGAGCTATATCATTTCATCGGCAAAGACATTATCAACTTCCATGGCCTGTTTTGGCCCGCCATGCTCACTTCCGCGGGTTTACGAACGCCTACTGCGATATACGCCCACGGCTTTTTGACGGTCAATGGCACAAAGATGTCTAAAAGCCGCGGCACATTCATTAAGGCAAGCACCTACCTGGAACACTTGGACGCCGAATATCTGCGCTATTATTTCGCTGCAAAATTAAGTGCCGCTGTGGATGATATCGACCTCAACCTGGAGGACTTCACCCAGCGAGTCAATTCAGATGTGGTGGGCAAGGTGGTCAATATCGCCAGCCGCTGTGCAGGGTTTCTGCGCAAGGGCTTCGACAATGAACTCACCGCGTCTACCGCTGAACCAGAATTACTCCAGTCCTTCTTCGACGCCGGCGAAGGGATAGCGCAGCTGTATGAACAGCGCGAGTTCAACAAGGCTATTCGGGAGGTTATCGCGCTCGCCGATCGTGCCAATCAATACATCGACGAGAAAAAACCCTGGGTTCTTGCCAAGGAAGAAGGCCAGGAGTGGCAGGTGCATGCGGTATGCAGCGTGGGAATCAATCTCTTTAGGGTGTTGCTGACCTATCTCAAGCCTGTACTTCCACGAATGGCCGAGAAAGCAGAGGCCTTTCTCAATTGTTCGCTGGATTGGACTGCTCTGGATGAGCCCTTACTGAGCCACAGGATCAACAAGTTCAAACCCTTAATGCTACGTATTGAGGGTGCTAATGTGGAGGCTATGGTCGAGGCGAGCAAAGAGCTTCAGAATGCCTCATCCACTTTAGCCCCGTCCGCTCCGTCAGTTCCGTCAGACAAAGCCAGTAGCAATAACAGTGAGGTCAGTGACGTTATTGAATTTGATGATTTTGCCAAAATCGACCTCAGGATTGTTGAAATTGTGGCCGCGGACCACGTGGAGGGAGCAGATAAGTTACTCCAACTGACGCTGAATCTTGGCGACTCACAAAAACAGGTGTTTGCAGGCATCAAATCAAAGTATTCGCCGGAAGATCTGGTCGGGAAATTAACGGTGATGGTCGCAAATCTGGCACCGAGAAAAATGCGCTTCGGTGTATCCGAGGGCATGGTATTGGCGGCTGGCCCGGGCGGGGATGATATCTATCTGCTGGAGCCCCATGAAGGAGCAAAACCCGGCATGAAAGTGAAATAGGAAAAATTGAGGCCGGCAGCCCGAGAAGGAAATCAGCGCCGGCACTGGAGATATAAGCTTAGTTGAATTAACTTGTTGTTTATTAAGGGTTAAATGCTTACCATCTCTACCAAATCACACGCTTGAAAACACGCCGTGGCGCAGGTCACCGGCATTATTTTAAATTATGGAGCTGCGATCCACGCACTAGGACGGTAGACTAGACTCAGTTTGGTCTCCAAGGCGCAAATCGCTCAACGAATCCCCTAACTGGCAAGAGACACACATGTTGGCAGATTACTCAATCTTGTTGATCGGCGCTATTCTCGTCAACAATTTCGTGCTGGTCCAGTTCTTGGGCCTGTGTCCCTTTATGGGCGTATCAAACAAGCTGGAAACAGCAATGGGTATGTCGATGGCGACAACCTTTGTTCTGACCCTTGCCTCTGCATGCAGCCATTTAACGTTCAACTTTTTACTTCAGCCCCTGGGTCTAGAGTATCTGCGAACTATTTCATTCATTTTAGTCATCGCAGTGGTCGTACAGTTCACCGAGATGGTGGTGCGCAAGAGCAGCCCTTTGCTCTACCGAGTTCTGGGTGTGTATCTTCCCCTCATTACTACCAACTGCGCTGTGCTAGGTGTGGCTCTTCTGAACATCAATAAAGATCACAATTTTCTGCAGTCGCTGTTTTACGGTTTTGGCGCAGCGGTGGGATTTTCCCTGGTGCTGGTATTGTTTGCGGCCATGCGAGAACGATTAACCGTTGCCGATGTTCCCTCACCCTTCAAAGGTGCCGCGATAGGCATGGTCACCGCAGGCTTGATGTCACTCGCCTTTATGGGCTTTGCGGGACTGGTATAGCAACGACGTGACCGAATTTATCGCACAATTTCCACTGGCGGCCGCGCTTATCGCCCTGGTCGGTTTGGGCGCCGTATTTGGCGCAGTACTGGGCTTTGCCGCCGTAAAATTCAAGACAGAGGGCGACCCCATTGCGGACCAGATCAACGAAATTCTACCGCAGACGCAATGCGGACAATGCGGCCACCCCGGTTGCCGGCCCTACGCCACCGCCATTGCAAATGGCGAGGCTATCAACAAATGCCCTCCCGGTGGTGAAGCTACCATTCAAGCCCTGGCAGATCTGCTGGATGTAGAAGCCATACCCCTTGATGAAGAGCACGGTGAAGAGAAAGTAAAATCGATTGCCTATATCCGCGAGGACGAATGCATCGGCTGCACCAAATGCATCCAGGCCTGCCCTGTTGATGCGATTCTGGGCGCGGCAAAACTCATGCACACTGTGATCGTCAGCGAGTGCACAGGCTGTGATCTTTGTGTAGAGCCTTGCCCTGTAGATTGCATCGATATGATCCCCCAGAAAGAAACTCTGCAGTCCTGGCACTGGGGTCTTCCCGACCCCGTCAGTCGCGAAGTGGATCTTATTGCGACCGATGCCAAGACGGAAGCGGCGGCATGAGAAAGGTGTTTGATTTTCACGGGGGGATTCATCCTCCCGAAAACAAGCACCAGTCGCTGAGTCTGCCCATCGCGTGGGCGGGCGTACCCCCTGAATTGACACTCCCACTTTCCCAGCACATAGGTGCACCGGCGGTCCCTGTTGTGAGCGTCGGTGACAAAGTTCTGAAAGGCCAATTGATTGCCGAAGCAAAAGGCTATGTGAGCGTACCTGTACATGCCCCGACATCGGGCACAATAAGCGCCGTCGAGGAACGATCCATAGCCCACCCCTCCGGTTTCAAAGCTCCTTGTATCGTTATAAAAAGCGATGGAAATGACGAGTGGATTACACTCAATGACCAAGAGGATTACACGCGTTTAAGCAAACCGGAGTTGCTGAATACCATCCGCGATAGCGGAATAGCCGGCATGGGCGGTGCCGGCTTTCCAGCCGCAGTCAAACTGTCGATTAGATCTGAAGCTAAAGTAGAAACGTTGATTTTAAATGGCACAGAGTGTGAACCCTATATAACCGCCGACGATATTTTAATGAGAGAGCGCGCCGATCAGATTATTGCGGGAGCGAAAATACTGGCGCAGCTGATCAATCCTCAAGAAACGCTTATCGGTGTAGAAGACAATAAACCAGAAGGGATTGCGAGCCTGCGTCGCGCCGCCCAGGGAACCGATATTCAGATCGTACAGTTCCCCACCAAATATCCATCGGGAGGTGAAAAACAACTGGTTGAGATTCTGACTGGAAAGCAAGTACCCAGCGGCGGCCTGCCCTTGGATGTCGGTGTTGTGTGTCAAAACATCGGCAGCGCCGTCGCCATTTACGAAGCGGTTGTTCTGGGCCGCCCTCTAATCTCTCGAATTACCACCGTCACCGGGGAATCAGTCGACGAGGCACAAAATTTCGAAGTGCTTTTAGGCACTCCAATGAGTTACTTGTTGGAGAAGGCAGGGTACCAAAGCAGCACTAACAAGCGGTTAATTATGGGCGGCCCAATGATGGGCTTCACAGTGCCTGATTCGGATGTTCCCATCGTCAAAACGACCAATTGCATCTTGGCCCCCACCGAGGCCGAGCTCCCTACTCCACCTCCCGCACAAGCCTGCATTCGCTGCGGTATGTGTGCCGAAGTTTGCCCCGCGAGTTTGCTGCCCCAGCAAATGTTCTGGTTTGCGCAGGGAAAAGAGCACGAAAAACTCGAGCAACACAATCTGTTTGACTGCATTGAGTGTGGCGCCTGCTCCTGGGTGTGTCCCAGTGCCATCCCCTTGGTCCAATACTATCGCGCCTCTAAGGCTGAAATTTTGCAGGCTCGAAGAGATCATGAAAAATCTGAACAATCGCGCCTGCGTTTCGAATCACGCCAGGAACGCCTTGATCGAGAAGAAGCCGAAAAAGACGCCAAGCGCGCTGCACGAAAACTAGCTGCAGAACAGCGCGCTGTGCAAGCAGCGCAGGGATCATCGGACGCCGAGGACCCCATCCAGGCGGCCATTGACCGAGCCAAAGCCAAAAAGGCGGCACAACAAGCTGGCGGCACTGAGAATGAACTGGAAAAGCTGCAAGCGGTCTTCGACAGTGTGACTAAAAGGCTCGCCACTGCCACCGAAAAGTTGTCAGAAGCGAAAGCAGAAAACAGCGATCTGGTGAGCGCGTTGCAGACGGGAGTCGATAAAACGACCGCCAAGCTTGCCGCAGCCGAAAAAGCGTTTGAAGGTTATCAGGCCACGCAAAAAGGCGATTCGACGAAAAAGACAGATGCCCCTCAGCTTGATGCCGCACAGGCAGCGATACAAAAAGCGATGGCTGCCAGAGTTGCAGACTCAGCTCTGAGCCCTGCAGAAAAAGCCGGAAAAAATCTGGAAAAACTTCGTCAACGCCTGCAAAAGACAGAAACTAAATTAGAAGAGTGTCGACGCAATGGCGAAGAAGAAAAAATCATAGATGCGCTTGCAGCCACCGTCGAACGACTGGGTGAAAAAATAGTATCTGCCGAAGAAGCTGTGACACAGGCAGAGGAATCCTGACATGGCTTTGATGCGCATAACGTCCCCCCACGCACACGGGCCGATGAATACCTCTGGTGTGATGCTTCAGGTTCTATTGGCCACCGTTCCGGGGATTTTTGTACTGACGCATTTCTTCGGTTTTGGCACCGTGGTGAACTTACTCTGGGGTTGCACACTGGCACTGGCATTTGAAGCCCTGGCGCTCGCTCTCCGGGGCCGACCGCTGGCCTTTTACCTCAAGGACTACAGCGCTCTCGTCACTGCCACCTTGCTGTGTATTGCGCTGCCACCCTACGCCCCCTGGTGGCTAATTGCGGTGGGTATAGCCAGTTCCATTTTGCTGGCAAAACACCTCTACGGCGGCTTGGGATACAACCCTTTCAATCCCGCTATGGTGGGCTACGTTGTTTTATTGATTTCCTTCCCCGTTCAAATGACCGCGTGGGCTCCGCCCAGAGGTACAGGAGAATTACCCGGTCTGATGGAAGCGCTGCAGGCATGCTTTTTCCCCGCTGCCTACGACGGGGTCACGATGGCGACTCCTCTGGATGTGCTCAAGCAAAACAATAGCTTGTTGATTAAGGACTTATGGGTGCAGAACATTCAGTTTGGTCGCTGGGCTGGGCTGGGTTGGGAATGGGTCAATCTAGCCTTCGCCGCAGGAGGAGCCTGGCTGCTGTACCGCAAGATTTTCACCTGGCATGCCCCCGTCGCCATGTTGGTCAGCCTAAGTTTAATGGCCGCTATATTCTACGATGGGGGCAGCTCGGCCAGCGGTGGATCGCCCCTTTTCCACTTGTTAAGTGGCGCCACCATGTTCGGCGCTTTTTTCATTGTCACTGACCCTGTCACCTCAGCCGTGTCGGTGCGAGGAAGATTAATTTACGGCGCTTTGATTGGAGTATTGATCTACATTATCCGGGTGCGGGGTAACTATCCCGACGCAGTCGCTTTTGCGGTTCTGATCATGAACTTTGCAGCACCATTTATCGATCACTACACACAACCCAGAACCTACGGGCACAAACGAGAGGAGCAGTAGCATGCTAGGTCAATCGATCTCCCGAAATAGCCTTCTGCTAGCCGTATTCGCGGTGTGCACCACACTACTCATCTCTGGCACCTATTTGTTAACCAAGGACAAGATTGCACAAGCGCAACGGCAAGCTGAAGAGAAAGCTCTGTTAGAGATTGTTCCCGATGATCGCCACAACAACTCGATGCTGGACGATACGATTGCCGTTGGCCCCCAGACCCGCGGCTTAGACTTGAGAAAAGACAAACAGGTTTATTTGGCTAAACTGAATGACGCAGTAGTAGCCGCTATTATCCCCGTAACCGCAGCGGATGGTTACAGCGGCGAAATCGATTTGATCGTGGGTATCAATGCAGACGGCAGCATAGCGGGCGTTCGAACTCTGTCGCACAAAGAAACACCGGGCCTGGGCGACAAAGTGGATTTGAAAAAGTCTGATTGGGTGCTGAGCTTCAATGGGAAATCTTTGACCAATCCCTCCGTGGAAAAATGGGCCGTGAAAAAGGACAAAGGGGACTTCGATCAGTTTACCGGTGCTACAATCACGCCTCGGGCCGTTGTCGGCGCAACACTCAGAGCGTTGCAATACGCGCAGTCCAATTACGATAAAATTTTCGCAGCAGCCGCCACTGCGGCAACAACCACTGCGGCAAGCGCGGGAGATTAACCATGGCTGAAACCAGTTATAAAGAGTTGTCACTCAATGGATTGTGGAAAAACAATCCGGCGATCGTCCAGCTGCTGGGGCTGTGTCCGCTGCTGGCGGTGACCGGTAGTGTCGTGAATGCTATTGGCTTGGCCGCGGCGACCACGCTTGTGCTGATATGCTCAAACACCGCAGTCTCCCTGGTGAGAAACATAGTTTCTGACGCCATTCGCTTACCGGCATTCGTGATGATTATAGCTGCCGCCGTATCTTGCATTGAATTACTCATGCAAGCCTTTGCCTACGAGCTGTACCAGATCCTTGGAATATTCCTGCCGCTAATCACAACTAACTGCGTAATTCTGGGTCGCGCCGACGCCTTCGCAAGCAAAAACAAAGTGGCGCCGGCACTCTATGACGGTTTAATGATGGGCTTGGGTTTTGGGGTAGTGCTGGTTCTGCTGGGTGCTCTTAGAGAGCTGATTGGTACCGGTGCACTGTTTGCCAACATGGATCTTCTCTTTGGACCGGGGGCCGCGCAATGGAAATTGATTGTAGTGAATGACTACAATGATTTTCTATTGGCGATTCTACCTCCCGGAGCCTTCATCTTTACCGGGCTGTTAATAGCCGGGAAAAATTTGATCGATGCACAACTAAAGAGTTGGGCGCAGGCCAAGAAGGAAAAGCCCGTCAAAGGCGGCAAGCGTGTTCGGGTAACGGGGCATATCTCCTAGGGTGATTCGGTTTGCTCTGAAGCCTCTACCACCATCAAGGTATCAAGCAGCTCGTCGACCGCAGAATCGTCCATCCCACCGTTGTCCTCATCACAGCTGTAGGTGATAAACAAAAGTAAGGCGCCATTTGCCAAATACCATTCGCGAATGGCCGCCCCGTCATCTTTAAAAGCACTGTAGACCCCGGAAAACTCTCCGAGCTCGACAAATTCCCAACTCAAATCGTGCTCTGCCTCAGCCCGCGCGATGGATTCCAGTTCAGCTCGATCAAACTGGCCCGACTCTTTATGCAAAGTACTAAATTCGATACAGCCGACATCATCGCGGTCGCCCACCAGTATGCTGTCATCCTCGGCCTCGGCCCACCACTCCGGAGGAACAGCCATTGTCCACCATTCGGTTTCAAGTACATTCATTGAGTAACACTCACAATAGTTTAGACATTAACATGGCGTCTTCGCGACCCGCGGAGCCACGATAGTAGTTTTTACGCACACCGTCGATCTCAAAGCCTAGGTCGCTATATAGCGCCAGTGCAGCGGCGTTTGACCTGCGAACATCCAAAAAACAACGCTTTACACTTTCGAGCTTCATACGTTCTATGGCCTCAAACAGCAACTTAGAGGCCAGCCCCCGCCTTTGATGATCAGGATCTACGGCAATATTATAAATACTGCCTTCGTCTAGCACATGGTTAAAGATAACAAACCCAGCGACCTGCGCCGCGCACACGATCACCAGACCTCGCTCCTGCGAATTGTCGATCTCGGTGCACTTTTGAAACTGCTCGGGTGTCCAAGCGAAAGCGGAGGCTCGCGCATCGATATCAGAGATAGCGGCGATATCATCTTCAACCACGGCCCTGATTGAAACGCTCATATTTACTTTGCATGTGGCAGCAGATCCTGCCATGCCTTCTTTTTCAGTGAAGGTTCGCGCAGCATATCCGTAGTGCTCACCGTGCTAATTTGGTGATCAGTACTGAGCTGATCCACCGGAACCCAGCGCGCACAGGTATTACCTAAGAGAACAATACTGCGGCAGCCGGACTGTTCCAATTTGCGATTAATAAACCCACCCAAGGCACCACGTGCTGCTTCCTCACCAATATCGAGCTGATTATTGGTGTATATAGGCCAGTTAAATTGCGCTATTTCAGGCTTTCGCGAACCCCAGCCCATCGCGGTGGCCATAGCCTGCACTAGCTGTACCTGATCTCTCATGAGTGCCTGCCCAGAGGGTAACTCTTCGAGCCAGAGCCAGCCATCTGTCATAAACGCAGCGATGCCAAATTCGACAGTACGCGACGTAACGGTTGCAGCCGCAGGAATCAACCTGGCAGCAACAGAGATTGACGGCGACGGTGTTGGAAGGTCAAGCGAGGGCATTTGGGCAACACCACCGGCTTTTCCAGTGATAGGAGAATGCCCTGTATCGCTTATTGGCAAACTAGCCAGCTGGGCACGTTCAGGTTTCACAATCGCCAGCTTACGCGTTACCGCACTGCCGGGCACCTGCTCGCGAGACACGTAAGTCGCGATACCCATGGCGTCCAAATAAGCTCTGCGTGTGAGCTCGTGCATTCAATTTCCAGTATGAAAATAGTGAAGTAGTGCTGGCGAGTTTAACAGGTTTTGCGACAGACCTATATCAGACGCCAGCCATGGGTATTGAAAAATCGTATTCCCGATCGCATGAACATTGCCACATGGCGAAAGCCTTTACCGGAGGCATATCCCCCATGGTGAACTATCTCTACCACCGGATCAAAAACAGTTCGGCCAAGACCTCGCAATCGCAAAGACAGATCAAAATCTTCGAAGTAGAGAAAATAGCTTTTGTTGAAACCGCCAATTGCTATGAAACTGCGGGTTCGGATCATCATAAAGCAGCCGCTGGCAAGGTCGATATCAACACTCGACTCCCCTGTACAAACATCGCGCATTTCGTAATCATCCAACCGCGCCTGAAAAAGCCGGCGTACAAAACTCGGAGCGAAGGCCCGCAGCAACAGCACCAAGACCGTTGGAAAACGCTTGCACAAAAATTCCTGATAGCCATCCTCGTTAGAAACTCGAGGGGACAAGAGCACTATACCCTCGTCTACCTGAAGATGATTTAGCGCCAGGGAAATCGCAGATTCAGCAATCTCTACATCGGGGTTAAGCACAAGATGAAATTTGCTCGCCAGCTTATTTATCGAATAATTATTGCCGGCACCGAAACCAATATTCTCAGGCATCCCGAGGTAGTTAACCTTGAAAGTCTCAGCAACGGGCGTATTTTCCAGTAAACTCTTTACCTGAGTGCTGTAAGCGGCATCACAAGAGTTATCGACAATGTCCAAGGACACGGTATCGAGATATCCATTTATCTCAGCCTTGGAACAAGACAAGAACAGGCTTTGCAAGGTGCGCTGCAGATATTCCAAGGAGCTGTTATAGACAACAATACACACAGACAGATGGGCAGCAGTGGTTGGTTTATTTTCCATGACTCAATGGTAGCAGGAATTGCCAGTGCTTCTAATTATTGACACAGAGAACCGATCGATAAGATGAAATTTCTAGGAAAAATGGGCCCCGGGCTATTGGTAACAGCCGCGTTCATCGGGCCCGGCACAATTACTACCGCCAGTGCCGCCGGCGCGCACTATGGCTTCGCACTTCTATGGGCACTGTTGTTTTCCGTTTTCGCCACGATGGTATTGCAGGAAATGGCGGCCCGCCTGGGTTTGGTCACTCGAATGAGCCTGGCCCAAGCAATGCGGGGGACGCGAGGCAACAAAGTAATTTCCGATATGACAGTGGTATTAGTGATAGTGGCTATCGGTTTCGGCAATGCCGCCTATGAAGTCGGCAATATTTCTGGAGCCGCACTGGCTGCAAGTAGCGTAACCGGTATCAGCATCACCGCCTGGTCACTCATTCTTGGAGCCTGCTCGGGAGCGTTGCTGGCGACCGGTAGATACCAAGTCCTCGAGGGCGTTTTGATTGTGCTGGTGCTGATTATGAGCGCTGTCTTCGTGATTACGGCCATAGTACTCACACCCGACATGATAGAAATTTTTCGCGGAATGTTTATTCCCACACTGCCATCGGGGTCGGTTTTAACCGTGATTGGTCTGGTGGGGACCACAGTAGTGCCCTACAACTTGTTTTTGCACGCCAACGCCGTACAGCAGAAGTGGACGGCTGAGGAGGACCTGGAGACGAGTATCCGCGAATCTCGATGGGATACCGGGCTGGCAGTTGGTTTGGGAGGGCTAATCACCCTGGCTGTCATGAGTACTGCGGCGACAGCTTTCTTCCGAACGGGGCTGGAATTTAACGCCCAATCTATGGGAGCGCAACTGGAACCCCTATTGGGCGACAAGGCAAAGCTGATCTTCGCAGCCGGCTTATTTGCGGGGGGGCTGACCAGCGCAATAACAGCGCCTTTGGCAGCAGCTTATGCGGTATGTGGTGCGATGGGATGGTCGCAGGATTTACAGAGCTCTCGATTTAAGCTGGTATGGGGCACGGTTTTGGGCGCGGGCACAATCCTGGCGGCAGCGGGGAGTAAACCACTGACCGCCATTGTCTTTGCACAAATAGCCAATGGCTTCCTCCTACCCTTTGTGGCGATATTCCTGCTAGTGGTGATGAACAACCGGGCCTTACTCAGGGAGCACTGCAATGGTATTTGGGCCAACATGATGGGGGGCTTGGTCGTCCTAGTGGCTATCGGGCTTGGAGCGATCAAACTTTTTCGTATTTTTGCGGCGCTTTGATCAACGCGGTCCCATGGGTGATCACAGAGAAATCAAACGGTATTAGCTGCCCAGCAACTGAAAAAAACCGCGGTTAGCGAGCATTTTTTCACTCCGAGACCGTAAAATACTGTTTTCAAAGGAGAATTATAACTAAAACGAATAACTTTGGCGCATGGTGGTAAAGCTATCGCTCTGAGCTGCAGCAAATCAGCCGACTCAACTTTGTGTAAAAAATCACAAAAAGCCCGTATCGCCATGTTATTTATAAAGTTTTCAGTTCTATCCATGATAGTCTTGAGGTAAATTGGCATTGGGTAGTTGAAGCACGGGGCAAATCGCTCAATATCAGCGAAGTCTGTATCACAATAAAAGACCTTCTATAATGGCGGGCAATAGGGGAAGAAAATGATCACTTGGTTCGCCAGGAACGTTAGCCGTCTATCAATCGCATTTATCACCGTATTTACGCTCACAGCCTGTGGTGGTGGAGGCGGCGGCAGTGGCAGCGCGAGCTTTCTCCCCGAGACCAACGATGGCAACGAAGAGAACATTAGATTACTTCTGGAATTCATTGATTCCTTGGGTAACCCAACTGATACCGTAACCGTGGGCAATCCAGCAACGCTCACTGTGACAGTGACACGAGGCCAAGAACCCGCAGATGGAGTGATCGTTGCGGCTGTATCAAGCTCAGTTGTTGGGTCTATCTTGCCAGCGTCAGGAACCGCGCTAACGGACGCCAATGGACAAGCTGTCTTCCAGGTTTTAGCGGGTAGCGAATTGGGCGCAAGTGTTTTAGACGTATCCGTGGACGCTGACATGGACCCAGCTACAGAACCGGTTATCGCCTCACTAACTTTTCAGGTAGTAGGGTCCGACCTAAGAATTGGCTACTTTGAGGGAGAGGCTTTTATTGAGGGAGAAATTGGACTTCTTACAGACGACCTGTCATCGAGCGGCAGTACCTTGCTATCAATAGCCGTTATAGACGAGCTAGGAAACGGATCGAGTGACTTTGATACTGTCACAATAAGCAGCGCTTGCATCGTGGATGGACTGGCGACCATCGAAGAGTCCAGCGTTAATGCGACTGCAGGCCGAGCGAGATACGTCTACACAGCCAACGGTTGCGGAGGCGCGGACCAGCTTACCGCTATGATCAACCCCGGCGGGGCTCAAGCATTTGCAACCATCAACATAGCCTCACCCCAGGTCAACGCGATTAATTTCATATCGGCAACACCGGAGCTAATCGCCCTCAGAGGAACCGGCGGCTCGGCTCGTCAGGAAACTTCTGAAGTCGTTTTTCTGGTCGCCGACGGCTCAGGCGCCCCGCTAAGTGGCCAGATAGTGGATTTTGCATTATCTACTGGCATCGGCGGCGTCGCACTGCTGAACGCTAGCACGGTATCTAACCAGCTAGGACAGGCTATAGCACAAGTCACAGCAGGTGACGTGGCGACACCCGTGCGAGTTATCGCAAGCATCGATACCACGGACAACAACGGCAACCCACTCAATCTTTCGACTATTTCCGATGTGCTTATTATCAGCTCAGGTTTGCCTGATCAGAACTCCATCAGCCTCTCTTTTGAAACTCTCAATATAGCCGGCGCAGGTTCAATCGATGGGTTGACCACTAACGTGACGGTGAGAATGGCCGACAAGTTCAATAACCCGGTTCCGGATGGCACCAGCGCGTTGTTTTCGACGGAGTATGGCGCCATCGGCAGCTCCTGTATCACGGCAGCGGGAAGCTGCTCTGTAACCTGGACCAGTCAGGAACCACGTTTTCCCACCTTCAATCAAGACCTTGTACGCAATATTAACAGCACCAGCTGCCCAAGCTCATTGGTTAACGGCACAGGGCCCTGCCCAGGAGACCTGGGACCAATACGTGGACGCAGATCAACTATTTTGGTCACCGCCATTGGCGAAGAATTCTTTGTCGACGCGAACGGCAACGGTGTTTACGACGAAAATGAAGAATTTGAAAACCTACCGGAAGCCTTTATTGACCACAACGAAGATGGCGAGTACACACCTTTTGCCAACCCGAATGACCTCACAGGCTCCGAGGAAACCTTTGTTGATTTCAATGGTGATGGTGTCTACAGCGAAAATGTTGACGCCAATACAGGCCAGGGCGTATACAACGGCATACTGTGCCCGCTTGCAGGGGATGGCATATTCTGCAGTAGAGACCTTGTCAACGTCAGGGCGTCGGGAACTCTCGTGATGTCCGAAGGCTTGAGTGTCATCGCGGTCAACACCTCGGGCAGCAACGTCAGCAACCTGAGTGAAAATCAGGGGTATACGCTGTATCTAGCAGATTTATACAACAACCCTCCGGCGGGAGACGCATCCATTGGTGTCTCCACAAAGGATGACTGCGAGATCGTGAACTCTCCTGTAACCTCAGTGCCCGATTCCAATGCGATTGGAGCCTTTGGCATCTTTGTCCAAATTCAAGGTGACGGCGATGCCGGCGGTGGTAGCTTTACGATCACAGCTCAGAACGGGAGCGTCATCACGAGCAGGACATTCCCCTGTATTACTGTACCCGATCCCAATGTTCCCTAAGGGATAAGCACGGGCCTTTCCGCGACGCAAACTAGCCGGAAAGGGCAAAATTAAAAAAGGCCGTAGAGAAATTTCTCTACGGCCTTTTTTATTGAGGATCCCTTTGCTCTTAAGAACTCTGCTATGGCAACGACACGATGGTATTGCAAGGGCTCAGATTTGAATATGACATTTCTCAAAATTCGAATTCGCAAATAACAATCACCGATACGGTCGCGGACGGGGATGGCTCAGATACGACCTCCAACGGAGAAAATTTCCAGTTCGCTGGTGTCGCCTTGAACACAGAGCGAGTCCTAGTTCCCGAAGCGACTCCAGCATTGTCACCATGACTGAAAGCGCTGACGTAGACCTGGAAGGGATGGAAAAGATCGAGGACTAGCTGCAAACAGCAGCCTGCCTGCATTCGCGCTCAAACCTCTGCTTGCAAAATCGTACTCGGGGGTTTGCGCCTAATTTGAGCTATGAGCTTACGATAATCTCTCTATGCTTTAATCTTATTCACAATGCGGCCAGGATGAATTAACGTAGTAGCATACTTCCCTCGCGAGCATGGTCATATGCAGGCAGCTGAATTTGTACACAGTTACGTAGATGCCTGGAATCGGCAGGACGCAAAAGCGATCGCTGAGCACTTGGCTGATAACGGCACCTATATGGATGTCCCAGTGCACCAAAATATGTCGCGGCCAGAGTTTATCACCCACTTAGAAAAGCAATTTAAACTAGAAGCTTACTACTATCAGCTCAGTGGTGAAGTATTGTCGGGCGAAACAACAATTGCATTCCAATACCAGGTTTTTCCAAGAGATGACAAGAACGAGCCGAATCAGACTCAGACCTGGTTCGGTGCCGAATTCATTACCCTAAGCAACGGTGAAGCCACAGAAATTGCCGACTACTACGAGCAGGTGGGCCAAACGCTTCACAGCAGTCCTCTGGCAGTCTCTGCGACTGCCATTCATGTTCAACGCTATGCCAAATCAGGGCTTAGTGGTCCAAAAATGGAACAACTTAAGGAGAAAATCGAAAGGAAAATGGAGGTGGATAAAATCTATCTCTATCCCGATCTTACACTTCCCGATTTAGCAGAAAAACTCGAATGCACCGTAAACCATGTTTCGCAGGCAATAAACGCAGGTTTCGGTGTCAGTTTTTTTGATTACATCAATGAGTATCGTGTGAACGAGGCGATGGATCTTTTGCGAGATAATGGCATTGATTCACGCACCGTTCTCGCCGTGGCATTGGAAGTTGGATTCAATAGCACATCAACGTTTTATGTAGCGTTTAAGAAAGTGACGGGGAAAACCCCTGCGGAGTATCGCCGGAGTCAAACCGTCTAGCCATCTGAGCCTTGGCCTTGCGCAGATCCTCCTAGCCGTCCCGCTGGGGCGAAACCCGATCGGGAAAAAGCGTGTAATCTACGTTAGCGTTATACAGCCAAGGGACTCTCACTATCACCGACCCACTCATAACGTCCAGGTTCGACCCGCTTCAGAGCCTAAAGATCACTGTTTACGCACTGCTCTTAATCAATTTTTACTGCTACATTATCGACGACATTGAGGCTGCCTCCCACACCCTACGCAACGGGGGTTCGCTACTTCAATGGACGCGCTCCTTCGCGACCACAATCGACCTCTCCGCCTGGCATGCTATCTCTCGCTAGTGCATTCAGTTTACGCATTTTCCGTTATCTGCTTCGATCTATCCTAGGCTGTTATCGCTCCGAGCGTTGATGATCTGTGCAGGCTTGCCGAGGACGAAGTGTCCTTTGTTCGCAATCTCAAGTACACCGAACTTTCCGCCGCAAACTGCAGTACCCCCTTTCCAATGACAGCCCGTTTTACTTTGTAGAGTCCACTGTGGTCATCACAGATACAAGCGGACTAGCGTTGGAGAAAAAAATGGCGCTGGTCGACCTCTTGGAAGCTTTAGCGTGGCTACTGATTTTAATGACGATTGAGATCGTGATTAGACTACAAGATAAAGCTATCACCAAAGGCACTCTGATACGCTCGATGAAAATCTCCAAACTCATTCTGTATAGTAGTCTGTGGGCCATGGCCGCTTATTGGCTCTCCCACGAACATTACCGCTTTGCCTGGGATGAAGCTCTGTGGATTATTGGGTTTTTCGCGATTGAAACCAATGTTTCCAGATGGAAAAAAGAAATTGAACACGGGGATGAGTCACGCAGTCAGCCCCTATAAGACACGCCCCTAAAAATCAGCGGGCGGAGTTGCCCTGGCCCTATCCGGTGCCCAAAAAGGCTTGTCAGCTTTCTGGCAGCGAGCCACTTTACTGTATTGGCGCAGTTCTTTTTCATAATAAATTTCTGCCCATAAATCGCTCTCAAGATATTCAGTCTTAATCATCGCGAGAGCGATATTGGCTTTAACCGCAGGCGACCACATTGCCGACGTGACATAACCCACCTCTGCTGAACAGCTCTTGTTGGCGTAAATGTAAGCCCCTTCAGCAGTCTTGTTTCCCTCGATATCTAGCTTGGTGAGCGTATAAGTTGGACCTTCCTCTTTATCTTTGAGTAACGCCTGTCGGCCATTGAAATGTGGCTTTTTAAAATCTACTAGCCAGCCCAGGTTTAATTCGAAAGGAGTTTGGTCATGTTGAAAATGAACGGTCTTCAGCGCTTCATTGAACTCCATATCGGGCATGATGAATCCTGCTTCGAGCCTTGCCATATTAGTAGCCGCTTCTCCGTATGGCTGAATACCATAGTTTTCACCGGCCGCGTAAAGAACGTCCCAAAGTTCCAGCGCCAGGTCAGGATCTATCCACAACTCATAACCTAAATCTCCGGTAAAACCCGTGCGGGATACGGTTAGCACTTTACTCGCAAAATCGAACTGGCGAATCTCGAAAGGTTTCAGCGTCTCTATTCCATCCAAACCCATCATTTTGAGAACGGCGCAAGATGTAGGTCCCTGCAAGGACAAAGCGGCAATGCCATCAGTGACATCTTCGATTGTCAGCTCCGAAAAGCCATGACTGGCTTTCTTGAGCCAGGCAAGACTAGGGCTACCGCAAGTCAGCATGAACTTATCGGGGCCAAGCTTGAAAATAGTACCGTCATCAATCATGCGGCCCTCTTCAGTGCACCAACAAACATAGGTTACGCGGTTCTCCTTCATGTTCACGATGTTTCTTGTCACCATTCTGTTGAGCATCGCCTGTGCATCCGGACCTTCAACATAATACTTTTGCATCGGACAAATATCATAGGTTCCGCAAGTATTGCGAATGCAAAAATACTCGTATTCGGCATCGTAATAATAATCAGCAAACTTGTATCCATTCCAGGATGACCAGGCTTCACGCAAATTAAGCGGCGCCTGACGCTCGTGGAAAGGTGAGAGTCTGAGACGCTCACCCGCGTAGGGATCGACGACTTGTGCACTGTGGATGGTCATACCTTACTCGTCATAACAATCGTCCTGTGGAACCGTGTTCGGCCGTTTCAGATCCAGCAAAATCTCACGGGCCGCATTAGCCCCACAGGCAGCCGACACGCCACCACCAGGATGTGTGGAAGAGCCACACATGTACATGTTTTTGACCGGCATGCGATATTGCGCATAGCCCGGGAAAGGTCTGTTGAACAGTAACTGATCTATGGTCAGCTCGCCTTGAAAAATATTGCCTTCGGTAAGCCCGACTTCGGCTTCAATCTCATGCGGAGTTCGCACCTCCATATGCACGATCAGATCTTTAAAGCCCGGCGCATATCGCTCTATTTTATCAACAACGGTTTGCCCAAACGCATCTCGCTTTTCAGGGGTCCACGGTCCATCCGCAAGTTCTGCAGGGCAATACTGTACAAAATTGGACATCCAGTGCTTGCCTGGAGGAGCGACAGTTGGATCCCAGGCAGAGGGGATAATCGATTCGATAAATGGGTCGTCAGACCAACGCCCTCGCTTCCAGCAATCATAGGCGCGTTCCATGGTTTCCATAGAACCACAAAACCCCTGACCACCGCGGTTAATGTACCGATTGTCTTCAACGCCGGTAAATTTAGGCAGCCCGGACAGCGCGATATTTACTTTTCCCGATGATCCGCGAATCTTGAAGTTCTCAGCTTTTTCGTAAATTCCCTCAGGCAAATCATTCTTGTCCATCACCTTGGTAAAGGTTCGTTTCGCATCGAGATTAGAGACGATAGTGGAGGCGAAAATTTCCTCCCCGCTGTCCAGCGCGACGCCAACTGCCCGACCTTCCTTGACGATAATTTGCCGTACCCCAGCGTCGGTGCGAATCTCTCCTCCGCTTTCACGTAAGGCACCCGCAATCGCATGGGAGATTGCCCCCATACCGCCGCGCGCTAAGCCCCAGGCACCGATGCTACCGTCTACATCGCCCATCACATGGTGCAAAAGAATGTAGGCTGAACCCGGAGAATACACTCCCAGGGCAGTGCCAATGATCCCGGGACTTGCCATGGCTGCTTTCACCAGCTCATCTTCAAAATAGTCTTCAAGAAATTCAGCGGCGCTCATGGTAAAGAAGCGAACGTATTCGTACAGTTCTTTTTCTCCCAGTGACCAGAATTCCTTGGCTAAAAACAATAGCTCTCGAATATCCCTCGGCCTCATTGAGGTGGGATCTGGCGGCGTACGCAGCAGGGTTTTACGAATTAACTGGGCATAACGATTCAGGTCGGCCTGAAAGCGAAACATGGCATCGGCATCGTGAGCTGAGCGGGCCCGCAGGGCATTGTAATCCGCACCCTCTGAGTGGTAGTTCACCAGAGTATCACCCGCCGCATCACCAAAACTGACAGTACCCAGGTAGGGAACCAGTAGCAGCCCGTGGCGCGTTAAGTTCAAGTCTCGGTGTATCGATTGGCGCATCATGGAACACACGTACGAGCAACTGGAATAGACCCAGCCCTCATGCATTTCACGGGATACCGCAGCCCCACCAATGTAGTCATTTTTTTCAACGACCAACACATCGAGACCCGCCTTGGCCAAATAAGTCGCATTGGTCAGGCCGTTGTGCCCGGCGCCAATAATGATCGCATCGTAGCTCTTCACGAGAGAATCTCTTTCGCGGCGTTGTGGCCAGCAGCACCCATCAAGCCACCACCGGGGTGACTGCCAGCACTGCAAAGATACAGGCCAGGTATAGGCGTTCGATACTGCGCCGCACCATAGGTAGGACGCATCATGAGCAGCTGATCCATGGCGAATTCAGTATGGTGCCAATGCCCACCGGTCACATTCCAGTCATTCTCGAGATCCAGCGGCGTAAGCAGTTCCGCGTGGAGCACTTGATCGCGCAACTTCGGCGCATAGCGGCAGAGCGTATCTAACAGCAGCTCTAACAGCGCTTTCTTCGAAGTTTCATCCCATCCCTGCTTAAGTTTGTAGGGGACATACATAACGTGAGCAGACAAAACATGCTGACCAAGGGGCGCAAGCGCTGAATGGCTCAAGCTGGGAATAAGCACTTCCATGACAGGTTGCTCGGGGCATTCACCGTATTTCGCATTGTCGTAGGCGAATTCAATCGAGTCCATCTCAGGCGCTATGATCAGCCTGCCACTGGGATCTTTCAAACCAGTAAATTCTGGGACGCCATCTAGTGCTAAATGTAATTTGGCTACGAAACCATCTGTGCGCAAGCGCCGAATGCGATTGCTGAATTCGATCTCGAGATGTTCAACACCAACCAACTTTTCAAAAGTCCGTTTGGGATCGGTTGCCGATACAACTCGTTCCGCACTGATAAAGCTTTCGTCAGCGAGTTTAACTCCAGTAGCTCTCTGACCAGTCTCATCACCTTCAATTGTGATAGACATCACTGGGGAAGCTGTTTTGATTTGCACACCTGAGCTAATAGCCGCTTCGGTCAATGCATTCACCAGCGCCTCGATGCCGCCTGTGGGGATACTGTGGGCCCCGTTGTGATCACCGATCATCCGGTAAAGCATCGTAAGTACCGTATTGTTAGGTGATCTAGGCGCCTGAGAGGACCCTATCAACCCATCCCAACTGAGCATGGCTTTAAGCACTGCATTATCAAAATTCTCATCCATCAAATCTCGCGCGGGCAACGCCGCAACACGAAGGAACTCCCGCATATCTTCTTTGCCTAGCAGTCTCAATTTGAGCCCAACTTGGGCGAACGTGAGTATTTCTTTCAGCGTGTTGTTGCCGATGCGAGGCATCGTCTTCAACCAGGATGGTTCCAATGCACCGGCGAATCGCTGAAGTTGAGCGAGGTAGCGCTGGTAATTGCGGTTGTCAGACTCAGAAACTCCGGTAAGCTTCCCATCTAGAGCACTGACATGATTCCCCTCTAAATCCAAACCAACTGTCGGCAGAGCACGAGCTGCGGCGGCATAGCCATGCTCAGCCAAATTCAACTCACGAGCGATTTTAGGTGAAAAATGGTTGAGAGATTGGGCAATGCTCGCGCTGAACCCAGGGTAAAATTCGCGGGTGGCAGCCAGTCCTCCCAGCTTGTGTGATGCCTCTAAAAGCAGTACCTTTTGCCCACTGCGAGCGAGATAGGCTGAGCACACAAGACCATTGTGGCCACCACCTATTATAATCGTATCGAAATCTGTCACGTGAAAGCGGTTGCCCAACAATATTTACAGTTTAAAGGGTAATCACACAGTGCGAAGGCCACAACCGCGCCTATACGCAAAGAATTTTTTGGCACTGGCGAGTGCTAGGGTTGTTGATAAAAACTAATTTTTGAGTAAATCCATGTTCGGTTTGAGATTACCACACAATACCCAAGAGCATACCGCATCATACTATGCTGCAACATCAATACACCCTGAGCCCTATCCAAAATTAGAGGGTGTAATTGACGCTGAAGTTGTTGTCGTAGGAGGCGGATTTAGCGGCGTAAATACAGCGCTCGAGTTATCCGAGCGCGGTTACAAAGTGGTCTTGCTCGAAGCCAATAGACTGTGCTGGGGTGCTAGTGGACGCAATGGTGGCCAGATTATCGGTGGCATTGGACATAGCGCTACCCAGTTCAAAAGAACAATCGGTGATAGCGGCATACAATCTATCTATGACATGGGTATCGAATGCGTCGATATCATTCGGGATCGCGTAGCGCAATATTCAATACAGTGCGATATCAAGTGGGGCTATTGCGATGTTGCTATAAAACCGCGACATATGCGCTGGTTTGAAGAAGCCCGGCAAGAGGAAAAGTCGAAGGGTTATCCTCATACACTTCGATTGCTAGACAAAGATGAAATTAAAGAATTTGTTGGCTCAGATGCTTACATAGGCGGAATGTACAACGCCACCGGTGGTGGTCACTTGCACTCGTTGAACCTTTGTTTGGGGGAAGCTCGTGCCGCTCAAACACTAGGCGCTCAGATTTTCGAGCAATCTGCTGCACTGCGGATCAGTGAGGGCAACAAAGTCACCGTTCATACGCAGAGCGGGGCCGTGACGGCTGACACGTTAGTGCTGTGCGGCAACGGATACATGGAAAATCTAGTGCCAAAACTAGCTCAGCGCGTGCTGCCTGCCAGCAGTTGCGTTATTGCGACAGAGCCACTTTCTTCTGAGCTAGCGCATTCAGTGCTCCCGCAAGATGTCGCGGTTTGCGATCCGCGTACCGCGTTAGATTATTTCCGCCTGACCGGAGATCGTAGAATGATGTTCGGGGGGCTGTCGAACTACACAGGTCTGGTGCCCGACAATTATTCAAAAATCATGCAAGACAAGATGCTGCAAATATTTCCTCAACTCGAGGGTGTCAAAATAGATTACGCCTGGAACGGGCAAATGGGCATAGGGCTGAATCGTATGCCGCAGCTGGGTAAGTTGGCGTCAAACATCTACTACATACAGGCCTATTCAGGACACGGAGTCGCTCCAACGCACATGATGGCCAGGATAATCGCACAGGCAATAAGTGGGGACGGAGAGCGCTTCGCAATGATGAGTAAAATTCGACACTGGCCCTTCCCTGGCGGGCGCTATCTGCGCCGACCGGCTATGGCTCTGGGAATGCTGTATTTTAAGGCGAAGGATTATCTGTAACCTCAGTTCTATGCGGATAGAATCCCATGCTCAACGCGCGTTACTTTAAAGTGCAGATACGGCTAAGCGTTGGCATTTTTCAGCTGGGCTCTAATCAGCGGTAGATGCTGTCTCCCTATATACGTTTCTTGACCGAGCCTGAACACCGGGCTGTTTAGGTAGCTGATTCCTGCCAACCCTTCTGCACGTAGTTCAATATCGTGTTCACGAAGTAGCTGCCTTGTCTGTGAAACCACGTCGCCATTTGCAATCGTAATTGGCTTATATCGCCGCGCGTCCTGCTCACGGTTGTCAGATCTAAAACGTCGATGGCGCGCTCCGCGGCTCTGGTCTTCCAAGTCTGTTTGCTTGCCAGATTTTCCGGCAGGTAACTCATACCAAATAATCCCAACATGAAGATCCCGCGCTAAAGACAACACCTGTTGGATTGTGGTGTGACTTTCTGGATCACCCAACGATATCCCGACCTCCAAGGTACTAACTGAAGAGTCTTCAATGACGTCGTCCGGTAACAAATCATACGCAATATCAGGGGCCGATCCCTGCTGGCCCTGTAACTGCCAACGAATTCTGGGCAGGTGTTCGCGGCCAAAATACAATTCCTCACCTAGGACATAGGCGGGCACTCCGAAAATACCGCTATCAAACGCCTGCTGTTGCAATTTGTTGTTTTGCCCCGCTCCTACGTCGAGGGCAAAAACTCGAAAGCCAGATACATAGGCACCACTTTCTGCAAGGACATTCTCAATCACAGCGATATCTTCTACATCAAGTTCACGCCGCCAAAACGGAACATAAATACCATCTATGTAGTCTTGAAGAACCTGATCGCCTTGCGCTTTGGCCCATAACATTCCAATGGCAGCAAGATTCGTATCCCAAATCTTAACAGTCCCTCGAATGGTGAGGCCGCGTAAATTCGCATATCTTCGACAGTCGTAATACGCATATTTGACACCTGACCACTGCTCATCGCTTCGAGAGTGCTCTGCTACCTCCCCTGATTTCTTAAGGCGAGCACTACCAAGATAGCTCGGAATATCTAAAACGAAGGGAAGCCAGTCGATTTCAATATCCAATTCGCGAGCCAATCGGCGAGTGGGTTCAATCGCCAAGTAGGCATAGGGACTTTTAAAATCGATGTAAAATTTCAGCACGCTAGCCATGAAAACTCCTGCAAGAACAGCTCGGAGCCTAACATAACGCTCTCACGCTTATGTACCGCTCCATGAGTTTTGAAATAATATGTCTTCAACAGGTTTCCGCTTAAGTTTCGTCAGCTGTTTTTTGGGTTTGCCCAATGGCATGACCGCCGCCACAGCCCAGCCTTGTGGAATGCCGAGTAACTCCTGAATATCGGGCTCCCTGCCAACCGCCCAGGTCGTCATCGTGCCTCCATAGCCTTCGTTACGCGCAGCCAGTAGTATATTCCACGCCAAGGGGTAAATTGACCCACCACTGATCAGGCCGACTCGTTCGAGGTCTTTATCCATGCTTGCAATCAACCCTAAGTCCACGGTGATTACCAGTAAGGTCGGCGCATTCCGTATATGAGCGACCAACCAGTCCGGTGGATCGGACTCAGATACTTGCTCATCAGTAATACTTGTTGGATGGATAGTGTTTAGGGGATTTTCTCCTGCCTGACTTTGCAGTAAGTAGCGAGTGGCTGTGGGAAGAGATAGATCAGCGAGACGCCCTTTATCAATATCATCAACTACATTGATAACGCGCCAGCCCTGTCGGTTACCACCACTGGGGGCAAAGCGGGCGTTATCAATAATACGATGCAGAACTTCAGGAGATAGAGGTTCTCCGGTGAATTCGCGACACGCGAAGGTCGTTCTCATAACTTGGTAAAAATCCATATTCTGCCCTCTGTTTTGGCCCGCGTTTGTTCAAAGTATAATAAACGTAAACGTCCCAGGCTACGCTATCAATCCATCAAAGGGCTGGTAGGCAGCCACTGAGGTCATCAGGGACGGCCCTCGATCCTAGCGCTAAACCGCGCAGGCCGAAGCCTCACAAGGGAAACCCTGTGTACAGGCCTTTGGTTTACAGGCTCTATCTGAGTCAATACTATAGCGTGCTGATTTTGGCATCATAAGAGCACCCCATGGCTGACGATTTAAATATCTCTTACACCTTCCAGGCAGAGCCTGCGCCCGCAGCTACTGAACCGCCCGGGATATCTGAAAACGCCCTAATCGCCTTTATCAATTGCGAGCAGGTAAACCTGCAAAATGGCACTATCTTGCTGTTACACACACGCAGCGATAATCAACTGATGGTGACACCGGAGGTGCCGGTACTACTGGGGCACTGCCAATACTTCCGCACCTTGAGCGAACATGTGGATGTTATCCTGGCAAACATACCGCAACTTGCCGACCAGCGGGAGGGGGTTACCGAGGCACTGAAGACCGTTCGGGGCGCCGGCCTGATGAGCTCTGCACAGTCTATCTGCGACAAGCTCCACAGCAACACCAATGACCAGACTTCGCTGGCGCCAACCCGTGTTTTCATTATCACCTGCGACCGACCGGCAGCCGTTGAACGACTGTTGGACAGCATGCTACACGCGGGCAACCTCTCCCACCACGAACAACTGTTTCTGATCGACGACTCCAGAAGTGAAGAGCACGCCGCTCAGAACCGAGAGGCTGTCGCAAGTTTTAGTCGCAGCAGTCCGCAGGATATGAACTATTTGGGCGGAGCCGAACAGCGCCGGTTCATGGAGGGGTTGATAAGTACTCTGCCAGAGCAGGAAAAAGAAATTCGTTTCTTGATTGATAGACAGCGCTGGGCCCAACAGAAAAGCTATGGCCTGGCTCGCAGCACCTGCTTATTGTTATCGGTGGGATATCGCGCCGTGGTCATGGACGATGACGTGGTTTGTGTCGCCATGGGTTCCCCGCACACAACTGACGGTATTTCCTTTGCCGGCAGCGCCCGCGAGGCAGACTTTTACCCCTCTGAACAAAGTATGCGCGCGAAAGTAAGTCGAGCAGACGTTGAGCCGTTGACCGGCCATGCACAATGCCTGGGGATGACCCTATCCCAGGCGACCGCTAAACTAGGCATCGCCAAATTGGAACCTGCGCATGTAAAGGCTGCCAATGCGGGCTTCCTGGAAATCCTGAATGCGGATTCTTCGGTTATTATTACCCAAAGTGGCACCCTTGGAGACCCGGGAACATCCTCCGAACACTGGTTCCATCATCTGGGAAAAGAATCCATCACACGATTGTTAGATTCAGCCGACGGTGTGAGTACAGCCAACGACAGCCAATTTCACTGGCTGGGTCGCCGCAACCCAACCTTCTCGAAAATGGCCGTTATGTCCCAGGTAACGGGCCTGGACAACACGCAGTTTCTGCCACCGTATTTTCCGGTCTTTCGCGGCGAGGACTACTTGTTCGGCGGCATGGTCGAGTTTCTCCACCCCAATTCGGTGGTACTGGAATACGATTGGTGTGTGCCCCACCATCCTGTTGAAGCGCGCCAAAAACCTGAAATCGCTGAACCGGTGCCAGTCTCTGGCACTCTAAGCATGTTTGCGCGATACCTAACTGATCGGACCCGTTACGATCTGTCGATTCCTCTACAGACCCGCCTCGATAGCCTGGCTCTGATGCTCCAGGAACTGGCAGAGACATCGAACCCAGGCCTACTGGCAAGCTATCGCCGTGAGGTCACCAAAATACGGGTGGGCCAGGGGCTGCGTTTGGACGCGCATTTAAAAAGTTGCGCTGAGGATCAAACCGCATGGCGAGAACTGCTAGAGAACGCCATGGCCCAGGTTTATAAGGCACTGCAAACCCCTGCCAGCCCTACCGCTATTCCCACCATCGCGCAATCGATGACAGAGGAAGAAGTACTGACAGAGATTAAAACCCTGACCGGAGAATACGCCGCCGCATTGCGCGCCTGGCCAGCCATAAGAGAGGCGTCGCAAGCCATCACTTCGACGATGCTGGCTGATGGGAGCTTCACCCCCTGACTGTCAAGACAGGCCCTGCGTTATGAAAGTACTGCACGTCGGCAAGTATTTCCCACCCTATGCAGGGGGTATGGAAAACTACCAGCGCGACCTGATGGTAGCCCTAAAAAAGATAGGCATTGAGAATTCTGCCCTGGTACACCAAAGCAATCTAGGGGTTCGAAGCGGGGAAGAAACTTTCAAGGCAGGTGGGGAGGAATTGCGCATCACCCGTGCAGCGGTGTGGGCGCGGCTTCTCTTCACCCCGATTAGCCCCACCTTTGGGCTATTGTTGAACCGCGCAATAAAAGACGAAAAACCCGATATTCTTCACCTGCATATGCCGAACGTATCGGCATTCTGGGCGCTGCTGTTGCCCCGGGCACGCGCAATTCCCTGGGTTGTGCAGTGGCAATCCGACGTAGTGGCCTCGCAATACAGCATCGGCTTGCGCCTTTTCTACCGGCTCTACCAGCCTTTTGAACGAGCTGTACTCAAGCGCAGCAGCGCGATTATCGCCGCTTCGCCGCCCTACCTGGAAACCAGCAAGCCCTTGAACGATTTCCGCGAAAAGTGCACGGTCATACCCCTGGGACTTGATCCCGGTTCGGCGGATCGCACTCCGAGCGACAACTCAGATCACGGCAATTCTACCCAATTGCAGGTACTGGCTATCGGTCGCCTCAGCTACTACAAGGGTTTCGATATCTTGATTAGGGCGCTGGCAAAGATGCCGGATGCCAGCCTGTCGCTCGTGGGTATAGGCGATCAAGAGAGTCAACTCAAGGCCCTGGTAAAGCAGCTCGGGATCGAACAGCAAGTGTGCTTTAAAGGTAAATTAAGCCCAGAGCAGCTTGAGCGAGAATTTACCACCTGCGACTGTCTGTGCCTGCCATCACTTGAGCGAACTGAGGCATTTGGCATGGTATTAATCGAGGCCATGCACCATGGCAAGGCCACAGTCGTCAGCGACATAGCAGGCTCAGGTGTTACCTGGGTTGTTCAGACAGGCGTAACAGGGTTAACAGTACCCCCAGGCGATGCAACAAGTTTAGCCAATGCGCTGCTAGAATTGCATAGGGATCGTGATAAGATGGCCCGCTTCGGGGAGCAGGGTAGACACCGATTCGACAACCTATTCCATATCCATCAATCCGCAACCGCAGTCGCAGAGCTCTATAAGGATGTGACCTGCAGCGCTTAGTGTCGCCGTAAACAGGACAACACATGGCTGGAAGCCCAATAAACCGTATTTCACTCCCCGGTGCCGTTATATTAATTCCCGCCTTTAACGAGGCAGAGGTCATTGTAGAGGTGTTGGCTGAGATTTCTCGACAGAGTAGTTTAGCCGTCATTGTCATCGATGATGCCAGTACGGACGATACCGCGGCACTGGCCCGCGCTGCTGGAGCAACCGTTATTCCCCTGCCCGTTCAACTGGGGGCATGGGGAGCAGTTCAAACCGGAATACGCTATGCACTGCGCCAGGATTACCAGACAGTAATCTCCATGGATGCGGACGGCCAGCACGAGGCGGCTTCACTGCGTGAGCTGATTCGCCCGGTAACTGAAGGAGTTGCCGATGTATCCATCGGCGCCTGTATTCTGCGGGGTTCAATATCTCGTCACATCGCCTGGAGAATGATGAAAAAAACCTCTGGCCTGTCACTGGAGGACATCACTTCGGGCTTCCGGGTGTACAACCTTGATGCCATAAAAGTTCTCGCCAACTGGCGAGCGACCTTGCTGGACTATCAGGATATTGGCGTTCTGCTGCTGCTGCAATCTCACGGGCTAAAGATAGTAGACGTGAAAGTGAACATGCCGGCACGAAAAAACGGCACATCGAGAGTCTTTCACTCATGGCTAATGGTCATATACTACATGTGCCAGACTCTCTTATTAGGGTTGAGTAAACGCCGGCTGGCTAAGAGGTACCATGCCTCCCCCACATCGAACTAGGAAGTAACGGGAATTATGATTTCAATCTTCACCGGTATTCTAGGGCTCTGTGTGGCTGCCTTGATCGTATTTTTAATGCGAAGAGACCGTCTACACGCGAGCCACGGCATGAGTTGGGTTGTCATTGCGGTGTGTTTTGCACTTTTGGGATTTGCGCCGGGGATCGTTGATGCGGTAGCAAAATACACAGGAGTATCCTACCCACCTGTTTTAGCATTAACTCTGGCGATCGCCCTTCTAGTGATAAAAATCTTGTTTATGGATATCGAGAGATCCCATATAGAAATGCGCAACCAACGCCTGGTGCAACGCATGGCCATGCTCGAAGCGGATTTGAGAACAGGGCTGGAGGCAATGGAAAAGCGGGAAGGACAATTCACGCAAGACAAGATGTCAGGGATAGACAATGACGGCGAAGAGCAAACCCTTTAGGATCTCTGTTTTTTTGCAGCCACAATCAGAAAAATTGCACCCGTAAATGGAGTGGCTTCGCCTCGCTATTGCGCTGATTTTACCCTGCATTGTTGGCTACGTCTGGTTATCGGCGGCTGAGGAAAAATTTGACTTCAGTACCGGTTGCAACATTGCCGGTCGAATTGGCTATGGGTTTTTTATCGGCTACGCCGCTGTTCATGGCCTGGTACTACTTAGCGCCAACTTGTTGGGTCTCGTTCAGTTCTGGCCGATCGTCATGGCCCTCGTAGTAATGGCAGCAACCGGATCGCTGTTACATCGACGTACTTCCCTAAAGAGTCGACCCACTCATTACCACCCCACCCAGCACAATAGCGAAAGAGCGGTGAGTCCGCAGGAACCTGTTCGTTTACACCCTATAGCACGAGCCGCACTCGTTGTTGTTCTTGCCTGGGTGGCTCTACACTTGCTACTTGTCGCAGTTGAAATCTTACATCGTCCAGTGTACGCCTGGGATGCATGGCTGAGTTGGATTTACCGCGCGAAAGCCTGGTTTTACGCCGGCACGCTAGTCCCGATGGACGCACCGATAAGCTGGCTGATGGATGAAGCGACCGCGGCCTACAACGTTGGCGGTAACCACTACCCTACATTTTCACCGACTATTGTACTTTGGGTTGCTACTGCTTTAGGCCACTGGAATGAAACCCTGATACACCTACCGGTGTTGCTTTGTGGCATTGCGCTGGGCTTGGGTCTCTACGGCCAATGCCGCGAGTCGGGAATGGACGCGTTGTCCTCCACTCTCGCTGCCTATTTCCTTCTGTCTATTCCACTCATAGGTGCACATCTGGCTTTACCTGGTCAGGCAGACATCTGGATGGCCGGTTTTACTGGTCTTGGGTTCGTTGCAATCATCCGCGGTTTGGGCCAGGAAAATACTTTTCAGGTCACACTGGGGTTACTATTCACAGCATTTGCCATCACGACAAAGACAGAGGGTGGAGTGTGGTTGGCGGTGGCGC